>JBFJMM010000328.1:0-1505 GCA_041633885.1 Porticoccaceae bacterium | reverse complement strand
GTCAAAGGTATAGGTTTGCACCCCCGGCAGCACCTCCAGACCCTGCTCGGACTGGTCCGCCAACATATCAATCATTTTGGTGGCTTCGGCGAGATGGGTCTGCAAATCCGACACGTCACTGCTCAGACTGCCAAACACGAAGCCGCGATAACTGTCCACAACCGGCACTTCCGTGAGGCCCAGCTCTTCGGGGTTAAACGCTTCGGAGTAGCCCACATTGGGTTTTTTGCCATAATCCAGCAGCTTGCCATCGGACTTGTAACACCAGCCGTGAAACGGGCAGGCGAACACCTTTTTGTTGCCCTTGCTGACGTTGACCAGTTGCGCGCCGCGGTGCGCGCAGGCGTTGATAAACCCGCGGATTTTTCCATCCTCGCCGCGATTGATAATCACCGGCTGCCGCCCCATATAGGTGGTCATAAAATCGTGCGGTTTGGGAATCTGACTCTCGTGGCACAGGTACAGCCAGGTTTTTTCAAACACCAGCTTCATTTCCAGCTCGAATATTTCCGGGTCGGTGAACACGCGACGATCGAGGCGGTACAGGCCTTCGTCCGGACGCTCGTCCACATAGCTCGCGAACTTACCCTTCATCATACTGTTCATGGTTATCCTCCTGGTCTACCGGCGAGACCCTGTGCTCGAATAGCCTGCGCGGGCGGAATGGCCACCGGCGCACGCAGCGCGCGACCCACCACGGGCCGCTGATGCTGGTCTGTACTTCACCGGCAAAGTTTAATGAACTCGCGCGCAATGCACAACAATTGATTTATTTATCAGTAAAGCGTAAAAAACGCACCACCCCATCAACGCCCCATAAACAGGTTCACGTCCGTGGGGTTAACCAGGTCCGGTACCGTCCACCCGTCCAGGTCGTATTCGGACATGCAGGCTTCGGCGAGCCCCATCATCTCCTTGTCCAGCCCGGTGGCCTGGGCGGCGAGCAGGGTTTCCAGGCGAATATTCTCGTGGTTGCCCGCGTAGTTGCGCTCGTACAGCTCGTGGCGACCACCGAATTCGGTGCCAATGCTATCCCACAATAAACGCATCACTTTCACCCGGCTTTCTGCATCGTTGCCATAGGAACCACGGATGTATTTGTCGATATATCCCCGCAACTCCGGCACCTTAAAGTCCGCCGAATGGGAATTGAGGTAGATCAGACCGCTGGCGACCACATTTTCAATCAGCTCCTTGACCCTGGGATAGGCCGTGGTGCCCAGTACCCGATAGGCCATGGCGGCCCCCAGATTGGGTTGCGCGGCGCCGCTCGGACCGGTGTCCGGGTTGTGGCACATGGCGTCGGATAGCGCCCAGAACACATGCCGCCAGGATACCGCCTCGCCGATGGCTACCTGGACGCCGCGAAAACTCTTGCTGCCGGTCATCTCCACGGCTTTCATCAACAGGCCCACGATAAAATCAAACTTGACGGCGAGGCGTGTACAGCCGTGCAGCGCAAAGCGCGCAGCCCAGCCAGATTCGGGCAGAAATTTCGAGGCTTT
>JBFJMM010000327.1:0-1516 GCA_041633885.1 Porticoccaceae bacterium | reverse complement strand
TCGGGGGGTGCGATATAACACTGCCAGCAAGTGAGCAGTATGCGATTCATTGACACAAATGCGCCATGGACCGCCTGGGCGATCAGTTTCGGTTCTACTTCAGATGCCTGTGCGGCCTCGGCAATAATGGCTTTGTAACCCAGCAGTAAATGTTTTAACAGCGCCTGTGCCGTGGATATCGCGCGCACGGTTTGTTCACTGAGGGACAAATTTTTTGTCAGTGCGGCCGCACAGTTGATGGCGTGAGCCTGAAAGAGTTCGACAAGCGCGAGCTTGGCGGCGGGTTCCAGCTTAAGTTGGTTGAGTTCGCGCAGCGCGCCATACAGCAATTGTGCTGTTTTGGCGGAGTTGGTGGCAGGCAGGCGCTGTATAAACTTTTCGATTTCAGAAACTCTGGGGCGCGCAAAGGACAAAGTTTCCAGGTTGAGTGCCGGTGGCTGCAGGCGTTGTAACAGCAGCTCCAGTTTGTTGCTCTGACCCCGATCAGCGAACTCCATATCCACAAGTATCCCGTGTGTTACCGCGCAAAATACCAGCAGCTTGGCGTTTTGCTATTGTACGGCCTCCGAAAACAAAAGCAATAATACAGCCTGCGGTGACGGAGGCAGCATTATAACCAGGGCGTTTTTGACGCCGCGCCGGGGTCTTCTCTTACCAGGCGCGGCACCAGATAGCCGGGTAGCGCTGCAAGCATTGCCCGATACAACGTCCTGGCTTTGGGTAGTGCAACATCAAAGTGCGCGGCACCTGCAACCCGATCCAGTAGATGCAGATAATAGGGCAGTATGCCCGCCGCAAACAGCTTTTCGCTCAGGTGCACCAGAATTTGCTCGCTATCGTTGACACCGGTCAATAGAACACTCTGATTGAGCACAGTAACGCCAGCGTTTTTTAATTGCGTCACCGCATCGCGAACCTCGTCATCTATTTCGTTGGGATGATTAATATGTAGCACCATCACCGGCATCAGGCGCGTACTGGTAAGCCATTCGATACAGGCAGCATCTATCCGTGAAGGGACCACCACCGGCAACCGGGTATGCACCCGTAGCCGTTTAACATGGGCTATGGCGGCAACTTGGGTTGTCAGGTGCCGGAGCTGTCGATCGTTGGTCGCCAGTGGATCGCCGCCGCTGTAGATCACTTCGTTGATTTCCGGTCGTGCCGCGATGTAATCCAGGGCCGGTTGCCATTGCGATCGGGTGGGCCGATTTTCCGCGTAGGCAAAGTGTCGGCGAAAACAGTAACGGCAGTTAATGGCGCACACTGGACTGACAATCAGTAGCGCCCGGCTGCGGTATTTGTGAATCAGCCCGGGAATGGGGTTGGCATCCGTTTCACCGAGTGGGTCGCGGTGGTACCCGGGTGCCGCAATCAGTTCCTCGCCAAGGGGCATGATTTGTCGCAGCAGGGGGTCGTCGGGGTCGCCGCGGCGGATGCGAGCCAGGTAGGGGCGCGGCACGCGCAACGGGAACTCGCCGTGCGCGGCATGGGATTGCGGGAATAAATCTGGGTC
>JBFJMM010000326.1:0-1537 GCA_041633885.1 Porticoccaceae bacterium | reverse complement strand
GTGGTAGGATAACCATTTTGCGATACAGAATGTTCCCCGATGACCTTCGATGCACTCGCCATCCGCTTGCTGCCAACCGGCACACCCACCAGTCCGGCGGAACTGCACGGCATGTTCTGCGGTCGGCTGTGCGGGGGGCAGCAGCTCACACCAACGGGCCTGGTTGGTGCCGCGAGCGAAACCCTGCACATCGACAAAATCCTTGCACAACCACTGATGCAAACCCTGGTGGAGCTGAATACCCTGATTTTGGATGAGTTGCGGGATGGCGGGTTTATTTTCCAACCGCTGTTGCCGGACGACGACGAAACCCTGGACATTCGCGCACGATCCCTCGCCGTCTGGTGTCAGGGCTTTCTGACGGGTTTGGGTTTGTCTGGCCTGGCGGGTGAGACGCAGCTCTCGGCGGATACGGGTGACGCGTTGCGGGATCTCGCCGCCATCGCACAGGCGGACCAGAATCCGGATGAAAACGAGGACAACGAAGCCAGTTTTTTTGAGTTGGTGGAATACGTTCGCATGGCCGTCCTGCTGGTGTATGCCGACGTGGCGCAATCCGGCGTTGCCTCCGCTCCCCCTCAGATTCACTAAATGTCGAGGCCTTAATGATTAGTGCCAAAGAATTTGCACGTCGTCGCCGGGATTTGATGGCTATGATGGGGCGCGACAGCATTGCGATTATCACCGCTGCACCGGAGCGCACCCGCAGTCGCGATACCCGCTACCCCTATCGTCAGGATAGCGATTTTTACTATCTCAGCGGGTTTCCCGAGCCGGAAGCGGTGCTGGTATTGATTCCGGGTCGCAGGCACGGGCAATTTGTATTGTTTTGCCGCGAGCGGGATCGCGCGCGGGAAATCTGGGACGGCTACCGGGCGGGTCCCGCGGGGGCCTGCGAACATTATGCCGCGGACGACGCGTTTCCCATCGACGATATTGACGACATTTTGCCGGGGTTGCTCGAGGGCCGCGAGCGGGTGTACTACGCGGTGGGCAAGGATCAGGAGTTCGACCGGCATCTGATGGGGTGGATTAACGATATTCGCTCCCGGGCCCGTAGCGGCGCGGTGCCACCGGGAGAATTTGTGGATATGGACCACCTGCTCCATGAAATGCGCCTGTTCAAAAGTGCGGCGGAGCAAAAAATCATGGCCAAAGCGGGGAAAATTTCCGCCCGCGCCCACCGCCGCGCCATGCAGGTGGCCAGGCCAGGAATGTTTGAGTATCAGTTACAGGCTGAGATAGAACACGAATTCGCCTCCGCAGGGGCACGCAACCCGGCCTATTCGTCGATTGTCGGCGGTGGCGCCAATGGTTGCGTCTTACACTACATAGAAAACAGCGCGGTACTCAACAGCGGCGACCTGGTGTTAATCGACGCGGGCTGCGAACTGGAACACTACGCGGCGGATATTACCCGTACCTTTCCAGTCAGCGGCAAATTTAGCGCAGAGCAAAAAGCAATCTACGACATTGTGCTGGAGGCGCAGTTGGAGGCCATTAAAGCCGCGCGCGCGGGGCACCACTGGGATGCCCC
>JBFJMM010000325.1:0-1662 GCA_041633885.1 Porticoccaceae bacterium | reverse complement strand
TTTGCCGCCACCGGCACCCGCAAAATTCGTATCACCGGGGGAGAACCCTCGGTGCGCCGCGATCTGCCGGAAATTATTGCCGCAGTAAAAAATACCGCAGGCGTGGAGAAAGTCGTCATCACCACCAACGGCTACAAACTCCCGGAGCGCATTGACCGCTGGGCGGCGGCGGGCCTGGACGGCATTAACCTCAGCATGGACAGCCTCGACCCCGCTATTTTTCAGGCCATCACCGGCCACGAACGTTTGCAGGAACTGCTCGACGGGCTGGATCGCGCGTTGCAACTGGGCATCGCCAACGCCAAGATCAATACGGTGTTGATGCGCGGCTTTAACGATAATCAACTGGAGCGCTTTCTGGCCTGGTTACAACACAAACCTGTCACCCTGCGTTTTATCGAACTGATGCAAACCGGTGACAATGGGGAGTTTTATAAACAACACCATCTGTCCGGTGAAACCATCAAAACCACACTGCTGGCGCGGGGCTGGCAAGCCACCCAGCGTGCGCCGGACGCGGGGCCCGCCCAGGAGTTTCGCCACCCCGACTATCGCGGCGCAGTGGGTTTGATCATGCCCTACAGCAAGGATTTTTGTGCCACCTGCAACCGCCTGCGGGTGAGCGCCACCGGCAAGCTACATCTGTGTCTGTTCTCCGATCACGGTATCGACCTGCGCCATTTGTTGCAACGCGACAATCAAAAGGACGCCCTTGTGCTTTTTTTACGGGAACAGCTTACCGGCAAAAAAATCAGTCACTATCTGCACGATGGCTACAGCGGCGGCACGCGCCATCTGGCGATGCTCGGCGGTTAACCACCCTGCCCTGGGCAACGTCAAACGTTGGAGATTTATGCCATGGTTAAAAATTATTCTGCGAATTTTCAAGCCTTGAACATTGTCGTGCTCACCGTTTCCGACAGCCGCGACGAGACCACGGATACGTCGGGCCAGCTGCTGGTCAAAAGCCTTCAGGACGCCGGACACCTGCTGGCCAAAAAAGTCATTGTGCGGGACGACCTGTATGCCATCCGCGCCCTGGTGGCCAACTGGATTGCCGCCGATGACGTCCAGGTGGTGTTGATAACCGGTGGTACCGGTTTCACCGGCCGCGACTCCACGCCACAGGCGGTGATGCCGTTATTCGACACTGCCATCGATGGTTACGGCGAACTGTTCCGCCAGTTGTCTTACGGCGATATTGGCTCCTCCACCGTGCAGTCCCGCGCCGTGGCCGGTCTCGCCAATGGCACCATCGTATTCTGTATGCCGGGCTCCACCAATGCCTGCCGCACCGCCTGGGAGGGTATTATTCGCGAGCAACTGGACGCCAGCCATAAACCCTGCAACTTTGTCGCGCAACTGAAAACCACCCGTGTTGCAGAGTGCAGCACCCGGGCGGCGCCATGACTACGCTGAGCCATGTCAACGCCACCGGCGAGGCCAATATGGTGGATATCAGCGGCAAGGCAATCACCACCCGCACTGCTGTGGCCCAGGGTTTTGTCGCAATGCAACCCGCCACTCTGACGTTAATCAGCGACGGCGGCCACCACAAGGGGGATGTGCTCGCCGCTGCGCGCATTGCCGGCATACAGGGCGCCAAGCGCTGCGCGGATCTGATTCCCCTGTGCCATCCGCTGATGCTGTCAAACGTGCAGG
>JBFJMM010000324.1:0-1663 GCA_041633885.1 Porticoccaceae bacterium | reverse complement strand
GTTGGTGCGGGTGCATTCCTGTTGTCTTACCGGGGACATTTTTGGATCACGGCGCTGTGATTGTGGCCCGCAGCTAACCGCGGCGTTTGAACAAATGCTGGGTGAAAAAGGTGGCGCGGTCATTTACATGTCCGGTCACGAAGGGCGAGGCATCGGCCTGTGGGCCAAGGCCATCACCTATTTGTTACAGGACGACGGGCAGGACACGTTTGAAGCAAACGTGTCCCTCGGTTTGCCGGAAGATTCCCGGGATTTCACCGACGCGGCAGTGGTGTTGCGCTACCTGCTGGCCAATCGCCCGATTCGCCTGTTGTCCAACAACCCCCACAAACGCGCCCACCTGGAGCAGGCCGGCCAGGTCGTTTCCGAAACCGTGTCACTGATCTCGGGGGTTAACGAGCACAATGTGCGCTACATTCGCTCCAAGCGGGACAAGGGCCACGCGTTGCCCGACAACCTGTAGTTATCCAGCGACGTCAAGTTAACCCGGTTTCGTTAAGCACTTCCCATTGCAGCCTGCGTTGGTGCCCACACCGGTGTTAGCATAGGTGCGACCAGAGCCACGCAAACAGTCTCACACTGACCGGAATTGATGATGTTGCAGGATCGGATCGTTGCCCATCGCGGCTATCAGAAATGCTACCCGGAAAACACCTTACTCGCGTACCGCCAGGCCATTGCCGCCGGCGCACGCTGTGTGGAAACCGATATTTTGCTCAGTGCCGATTTGCAACCCGTGCTATATCACGACCCCAGTTTACGACGGGTCAGCGGCATCCGCGGCCAAGTGGCGAACAAAACCCTGGCTGAATTGACCGCGTTGCCCGCCTGTGAACCGCAACGTCTGGGCGCCAGATTTCAGACCGAATGCATTCCCTCCCTGTACGCCTTTGCGCAACTTATCGGCGGGCACTCCGAGGTGACCGCCTATGTAGAAATAAAGCGGGAAGCGGTGGCCTTCGCCGGCGCCGAGACGGTGTACCGGGCTGTCGCCAAGGCCCTGAAAAACATCGTCCAGCAGGTCGTGTTAATCAGCTTTGACTACGCGTTTATAAGCCATGCGCGCAGCGCCGGATGGCGGCGCTGCGGTGTGGTGCTCAGGCACTGGAAAGATTTGCAGTTGCCACTGGTGCAGGCCATCCATCCAGAGGCGGTATTTTGTAACGCGCAAAAAATTCCTGCGAGCGCCGACCTGCATACCCTTACGCCGCAGTTAATCGTGTACGAAATTGACGATCCGCACGCCGCGATAGACTGGTTTCGCCGCGGTGTGGATAAAATTGAGTCCTTCGATATCGGGGCGATGCTACCCGCCCTCGCCCACCGCGCCCTGTAGATCCGGACATGACCATGCAGACAGATTATGACATCGTGGTCGTGGGTGGCGGTATTCACGGCGCGGGGGTCGCACAGGCAGCCGCGGCTGCGGGCTATGCAACATTACTGCTGGAAAAAACTGCCTGGGCTGCGGGTACCTCCAGCAAATCCAGCAAACTGATTCACGGCGGCTTGCGTTATCTCAGGGGTGGGCATCTGCGCCTGGTGCGGGAAAGTTTGCGGGAGCGAGAAACACTGCTGCGTATTGCCCCGCACCTTGTACATATCGAAAAGTTTTATATTCCTGTCTATCGCCACTCTCATATTCGCGCCTGGCAATTACGCG
>JBFJMM010000323.1:0-1677 GCA_041633885.1 Porticoccaceae bacterium | reverse complement strand
ATTTACCGGCCACGGTAATGCCCTTTATTTTGCGTAGCGTGACCCTGCGCGGCATCGATTCCGTCATGGCGCCCCTGGCCCGTCGGCAGCGGGCGTGGGACACCCTTGCCGAACTGATCGACCTGACCTTACTTGAAAAAATTTACCACGTGGAACCCCTCGCCAAAGTACCCGAACTGGCGGCGGCTATTCTTGCCGGTCAGATCAAGGGGCGCGTGGTAGTGGATGTAAACGCGTAACGGGTCCGATCGTTGCGCGCGGGCGCTAGGGCTGACCGCGGCGAATCGCGGACAGCCCCACATAAAAACTGGCGCCAACCACCAGCGCGCCGCCCACCAAATGGTATTGACCCAGGGGTTCACCGAGGAAAAAATAGGACATCACGCCGGCGTACACCGGAATGAGATTCATATAAATGGAGGCGTGGGCCGGGCCGATCAGTTGCACGCCCCGGTTCCACCAGAACAGGCACAGGATGGTGGGGCCGATACAAATAAACCCCAGCGCCAACACCACAAAACTGTCGATGTGCGGCGTAATCACGGTGCTCTCCCACACCGCCAGCGGCAGGACCGGAAGGAGCGCAACTATCATCCCCAGGGCGGTTACCTCCATGGCCGTGAGCTGCCCCATCAAACGTTTACCCAGCATGCCGTAGAATGCCCAGGAAAACACCGCGCCGAGAATCAACCAGTCGCCCATATTAAAGCGCAGGGCAATTAATGCGTCGATACTACCCTTACCCATAATCCAGCCGATACCGAGCATGGTGACCAGTACCGCCAGCCACTGATTCCAGCGCAACCGCTCGCCGAAAAATATCAATGCCAGCAGTGCAGTGGCCATGGGAATAAAACTATTGATGATGCTGGCGTTAAACACCGTGGTATAACGCAACCCGTAATAAAACAGCACCTGAAACAGAATAACGCCACACAGGCCCATGCCCAGCACGGCGGGCCAGTCGGTGATGCGTCTATACAAATCCCGCCGCCCGAAAAACCAGATCACCGCGGCGAATACCAGACTACCCACGAGGGTGCGCACCGCGACAATAAACAGGGGGCCGATGGACTCCCGCAGCATGCGTCCGAACAGAAGATTACCGGCCCATAACAGGCAGGTGGCGTTGAGCAGGATCATGGCCCTGATATGGGCCGCGCGATCGGCGGCCACTCTAGGTTAAGCCTCTACGCTGACATGGCAGGATAAATAAGTCTCCGCTCAGCCATTGCTCAGTTCGCGATGAATGGCCGCCCACATTTCACCGGACTGGCGCGCGCCGGCCAGATATTGCTCCGGAACGATATGGTAAGGGGGGCGCACCGGACCGGCTTTCATCCAGCCTGCCGCATTCATGCGCTCCTTCTCCAACCCAATGTTGTAGGTGGAAAACTCCTTGAAACTACCGTTCGGAAATAACGGTGCGGCGGTGGGCGCGAGGCGCTGGCTAAACGCTTTGGCTTTACTCCAGTCCCCGGTTTTACGGGCATCAATCACCAGATCCCGCAACTTGAGAGTAACGGTCGGACCACAGACCGCGCCGCTGCTCCAGAAGGCATCCACAAATTCGTCGATACGCGCCGCCGCATAGTAATCGAAGTCGATGGGCAGAAACTTGATTTTGCCCTGGGTCAGCATCAGGTCCAGAGCCAGACTTGCAACGCCAATATATTT
>JBFJMM010000322.1:0-1704 GCA_041633885.1 Porticoccaceae bacterium | reverse complement strand
GACTCTGCACTTTCGATCAGGTTCGCGACAGTACCGGTGCTGCCAACGCCTGTGGTTTGTGCTGGCAGCAGGTTGAGCAGCTCCTGCGGTAAATCGCCGCCGATCCAGATTCTTAACTCGCCACCCGATCCGTACCGACCGTGGTTAAGGGCCGAAGTCCCACCCTGGGCAGCGCCCTGGAGCGCCTGTGGAGAATCGCGAACGGGGTATTAATCATGCGTGGTGCGCTGAATTTTCGTATGATGGCTCATCGACGGACGGGCTATCCGACACCCCCAGAGGAACAAACATGAGCTGGCAATTTACCCGTGGCGCCTACCCGACCACCCGCCTGCGGCGCAACCGCAGCGCGGAGTTTTCCCGTCGCCTGGTGCGCGAACACCGGCTGACAACGGACGACCTGATCTATCCGGTGTTTGTCATCGACGGGATCAAGCAGCGCGAGGCAGTTGCGTCCATGCCGGGGATCGACAGATTGTCCATCGACCTGCTGGTAGAAGAAGCCCACACCTGGCAGGATCTGGGTATTCCCGCCGTGGCATTGTTCCCGGTGATCCCGGCTGACAAAAAGAGTCTCGAAGCAGAAGAATCCTGGAATCCCGAGGGGCTCACCCAGCGCGCGGTGCGGGCGCTCAAAGCGGCACTGCCGGAGCTGGGGGTCATCACCGATGTCGCCCTCGACCCCTTTACCGTGCATGGGCAGGACGGCATTATCGCAACCAGCGGGGATCACAAAGGCTATGTCCTGAACGACATCACCATCGCTGCGCTGGTCAAGCAGGCCCTGTCCCACGCCAGAGCCGGTGCGGACATGGTGGCGCCGTCCGACATGATGGACGGCCGTATTGGCGCCATCCGTCGCGCCCTGGAAGACCACGGCCACCCCAATACCAAAATTTTGGCGTACGCCGCCAAGTATGCCTCGAGTTACTACGGCCCGTTCCGGGACGCGGTGGGCTCGGCGGGCAACCTCAAGGGCGGCAACAAGTACAGCTACCAGATGGACCCGGCCAATAGCGACGAAGCGTTGCACGAATGCGCGCTGGATCTGGCGGAAGGCGCTGATATCATCATGGTGAAGCCGGGCATGCCCTATCTGGATGTGGTGCGCCGGGTGAAAGACGAACTGCGGGCACCCACGTTCGCCTATCAGGTGAGCGGTGAATACGCCATGCACATGGCCGCCTTCGAGCGCGGCTGGCTGGATAAAGACGCGGTGATACTGGAATCCCTGCTGGCCTTTAAGCGCGCTGGCGCCGATGCCATCCTCACCTATTTTGCGGTGCACGCGGCACAGCTCTTGCGCGCCACATAAACGCCCGCGCCGGTTTCGATATTGCATCCATGTCCGACCCCTTGCGCTTACTCGTGCCGCACCTTCAGCCAACGGGGGAGTCTGACCCGGATACCCTGTTGGTGGCGGACGAAAATCTGGTGGCTGGCGATTTTGGCGAAGTGCCGAAACGGACGCTGGTGGTGTGCAACCGGGCCGACGTTGCCGCCCACGCGGCCCGCGCTGGCCTGACGGTGTTGTTCAACGATTTTGATTTCTCGACGTTGCCAGCGGCAAGTTTTGGCGGCATCGTGTTTCGCATCTCCAAGGAAAAAGCGGTCAACTACCATGTTATCAACCAGTCGCGTCGGCTGTTGCGGCCGGGTGGCACCCTGTTTCTGAGTGGCGGCAAAAGCGAAGGGTTGAAAACT
>JBFJMM010000321.1:0-1706 GCA_041633885.1 Porticoccaceae bacterium | reverse complement strand
GTTGGCTAATACCCTCTTGCCGAATGGGCGGTCTTGTGAAAGGATTCCGGATCGGCTTATTGAACATTTGGTCAGTTAAGTCTCGCTTGCTGGCTGCCGGTCAGTGTTGGCGTCACATCACATAAATCTAAGGGAGACAACGGGTGTCAAATTTACTCGAAGGCAAAGTCGCTATCGTCACCGGCGCCGCGCGGGGCATCGGGCGGGAATATGCCCTGGGCCTTGCGGGTCAGGGCGCCAGGGTAGTGGTCGCGGATATTCTCGATGGTGCCGAGACCGTCGCCATGCTCGAGCAAGTCAGTCCGGGTTGCGCCATTGCGGTACATCTGGATGTCACCGACTCCGCCAGCACCGAGGCCATGGCGAAGCAGGCCGTGGACAGGTTCGGCCGTCTCGACATTCTGATCAACAACGCTGCCATGTTCGGCAAAAGCGCCGTCAGCAAGGGCGCCACCATGCGGCCCTTCGCGGAAATCGACGAGCAGGACTGGGACCAGATGATGAATATCAACGTCAAGGGCGTCTGGAACTGCATCAAGGCCGCCTACCCCTATATGAAAAAACAGGGTTACGGGAAAATCATCAACATCGCCTCAACGAGTGTGTCCATGGGCGCCCCTTATTTACTGGACTATGTCACCTCCAAAGGCGCGGTGGCGGCCATGACCCGCGCCCTGGCCCGGGAGCTGGGTCCGGAGGGCATTCGGGTAAACAGCCTGGCGCCCGGATTCACCCTGTCCCAGGCGTCCAAGGACCTGCTCGCGGACAGCGGCAACGACACCCTGGCACCAACCGTCGTTGCCATGACCTGCCTCGGCGAGGCGCAAACACCGCCCACCCTGGTGGGCACCGCTATTTATCTGGCGTCGGAACTGAGCGACTTTGTGACCGGACAAATTCTGAATGTGGATGGTGGCGCGAATTTCACCAGTAATTAGCAACCAGGCAATCGTCACCGGGGACATCGCCAGAGAAACGAAACGTTAGTTGGATCTAATGGGCCATTAACCAAAAATAAGGTAACCCCAAATGGACGCGCTACGTTACTTACTACCCGCCAGCTTTATGGTGGTCACCGGCCTGGGTGTGATGAGTGGTGGCATCGCCACCTGGGCGGGGCTGGCATTATTCCCGCTGGTCGCTGGCGCTGAATATTTTATGCAGGACGATTTGCGCGTGCGCCACTTGGGCACGTTTTCCGGCCTGTTTATGCTCTACTTTCAGCTTATCCCCTGGCTATTTATGTGGTACGCCCTGTGGTATTTCCTGACCACGGACTACACCTGGTGGCAATGGTTGGGCACGTTTTTGTCGGTCAGCACCATCACCGCCGCGATTGGTCTGCCGGTTGCCCACGAACTGTTTCATCGCCACGACAGAGTGTCGCGCTTTGTGGGTAATCTGTTCGCGGTAACTCTCATGGCGGGGGACGTGGACAAGGAACACCGCATTGGCCACCATATCGAAACCTCCAGCGTCAACGACGTGGATACCCCCTACCGGGGCGAATCGGTGTACGAGTTTATTCCAAAGCTGCTAATTTTCTTTCACACCGCGCCCTGGGAACTGGAAAAAAAGCGCTACGCCAACAAGGGCAAAAGCCACTGGAATCTCTCGAACCCCCTGCTGTGGGCGTGGCTGGGTTTTATCGCACTGGTTGCGGTATTTGTGATCACCGCCGGATGGAAGGCCGGCCTCACCGTGAT
>JBFJMM010000320.1:0-1709 GCA_041633885.1 Porticoccaceae bacterium | reverse complement strand
TTGTTGCGTTCCATGAATGTCAAAATCGCGGTGGATGATTTCGGCACCGGTTATTCTTCGTTGAGTTATTTGAAGCGGTTTCCATTGAACAATATAAAAATCGATAAAGCGTTTATCTCGGACGTGGGTGGTGGACGCAGTGGCGAAGGCATTGTGTCGGCGATTATTGCCATGGCGCGCTGTCTTAATCTGGGCATCGTGGCGGAGGGAGTGGAAACCGCCGAACAATTATCCTTCCTGAAAAAACAGGGCGTGAAAATTGTGCAGGGCTATATGTTGAGTAAGCCAATTACCGCAGATCAGTTCACGAAATTTGTGCAGCGCAATAACGCTGGTCAAAAGTCCTATTGATAACGCCTGTCCTGATCACCGTCAGCTAGTTATTTGTCCATGACCGCATTCCCGCAACGCGGCATAATGGCCGTCTCGGGGATAACCGTTGTACAGGACAGCGTAGCCTATGGAAGCCATTGTGGTGTATTTGCTGGTCGGTGCCCTGGGTGGCCTGATTGGCGGCCTGTTCGGCCTCGGTGGCGGCGCGGTCATTGTCCCCATTCTGATCTACAGTTTTGCGGCTTCCGGTTTCAGCCCCGAGATTCTCACCCATCTGGCGCTGGGAACATCCCTCGCAACGATTATCGTTACGTCCGCCAGCGCTGTGGTGGCGCACCACCGCAAGCGCGCGGTGCTGTGGTCTCTGATGTGGTCCATGGTGCCGGGTATTTGTCTGGGAGCCGCCCTTGGTGGTCTGTTTGCGGCCACGCTGAGCGGCCCACTTTTGCAGCTGTGTTTTGGTGCATTTTTGTTGCTGGTAGCGGCGCAGATGGGGCTGGGCTTACGGCCCCACAGCGCCCGGGTGCTGCCGGGTTTGCCCGGCAAGTTTGCGAGCAGCGCGGGCATCGGATTTTTTTCCGGTATTTTCGGCATTGGCGGCGGCTCGCTCACCGTGCCGTTTCTTGCCTGGTGTAACGTGGCCATCACCCGGGCGGTGGCAACCTCCTCGGCGCTGGGGTTTCCGATTGCGGTCAGCGGCACCATCACCTATATGCTGGCCGGCATGGGGCGCTCCGATTTACCCGAGGGCTCCCTGGGCTACGTGTACCTGCCGGCATTGTTCGGCATCGCAGTAGCCAGCACACCCTGCGCGCGCATCGGCGCCAATCTTGCGCACCGGTTGCAGGAAAAATTACTTAAGCGGGCCTTTGCCCTGGTCTCGGCTGCGCTTGGGGCGTATTTTATCGCCCGCAATACCGCGCTGCTGGTGAGCTAGCCGTGGCGACCCTGGAGCAGGTACTGGCGGCCCTGAGTGACGGAGAATACCGCTCCGGCGAGACCCTGGGACAGGCCCTGGGGGTGAGTCGCACTGCGGTGTGGAAACATCTGCAACATGTACAGGATCTGGGGCTGACCCTGGAGCGCAAAAAGGGCCTCGGTTATCGCATCCCCGGTGGCATTGAATTGTTCGACCAGCGCCGCATACTGGCTTCCATGCCTGCGCTACAGCGGGAGCAATTGCGCCACCTGGAAGTTTTGCACAACGTGGACTCTACCAATGCCGAGGCGCGCCGTCATATCGAACGGGGTGGTAGAGGGGGCTGGGCCTGTGTTGCCGAGCGCCAGAGCGCCGGTCGCGGTCGACTCGGGCGGCCGTGGGTCAGCCCGTTTGGCCGCAACCTGTACCTGTCCGCCGTCTGGGAATTCGATGGTGG
>JBFJMM010000319.1:0-1741 GCA_041633885.1 Porticoccaceae bacterium | reverse complement strand
TCCACTGCCTGCCACAGGGACACCTGACGCCGCCGGGCCAGCTCGCGAATTTGTTGCAGGGTTTTGTCGCCAATACCGCGGGTCGGTGTGTTAATCACCCGTTCGAAGGCCGCGTCGTCGTTGGGGTTGACCAACAAGCGCAGGTAGGCGAGGGCGTTTCTGATCTCGAGGCGTTCGTAGAAACGGTGCCCGCCGTGAATATGGTAGGGAATTTGCGCCCGCAGCAGCGCTTCCTCCAGGACGCGGGATTGCGCGTTGGAGCGATACAGGATCGCGGCGCTGTGCCGACTGTTACCCTGTGTGATCCACTCCTCGATACGTTCAGCGACAAAGCGCGCTTCGTCCTGTTCGTTAAACCCCGCGTACAGGGAAATGGGCTCCCCGTCCTGACCGGCGGTCCACAGGGTTTTGCCCATGCGCCCCACATTGCGCGCAATCATCGCATTGGCCGCATTGAGGATGGTGGCGGTGGAGCGGTAATTCTGTTCGAGGCGCACAGTTTCTACGTCCCCGAAGTCGCGCACAAAATTCTGAATATTCTCGATGCGCGCCCCGCGCCAGCCGTAAATCGACTGATCGTCGTCTCCCACCGCAGTGACCGTCGCGCCACCCCCGGCGAGTAGCCGCAGCCAGGCGTACTGTATGGCATTGGTGTCCTGAAATTCATCCACCAGAATATGGGCAAAGCGTTGCTGGTAGTGGTGCAGCAGTTCCGGCTTGTTGAGCCACAACTCGTGGGCGCGCAACAGGAGCTCACCGAAATCCACCACGCCGCCCCGTTGACAGGCTTCTTCATAGCCCCGGTACACCTGCAACATCGCACTGGTAAATGGGTCGTTGCCCGGCTGAATGTGGCCCGCCCGCAGGCCCTCATCCTTCTGGCTGTTGATATACCACTGGGCCTGCCGATGGGGCCACCGATCGGCGTCAATTCCCAGGGTCGTGTAAACGCGCTTGATCAACCGCAGCTGATCGTCCGCATCGAGTATCTGGAAGTTTTCCGCGAGCCCGGCGTCCTGCCAATGGGCTTTTAACAGGCGATGGGCCAGGCCGTGGAACGTGCCCACCCACATCCCCTGCGGCGAGACGCCGAGTAAATGCTGGATACGCTCGCGCATTTCCCGCGACGCCTTATTGGTAAAGGTCACTGCCAGTAGCGCGTGGGGCGAAATGCGCTGCGCGCGCACCAGCCAGGCGATGCGATGCACCAGCACACGGGTCTTACCACTACCCGCACCGGCGAGCACCAGCAGGTGCTGGTCGGTGCTGCTCACCGCCTGCCGCTGGGCCGGGTTCAGTTCGTCAACTATTTGCGAGACATCCATGGGGGTTGGATTCTACCAGATCAAACACCGCGTCCGGGGCGGAGCGGGGAAAAGCTCAGGTCTCGACGCCAATTAATTGGGACGTCCCGGTCTTTTTCCGGTAAATTATTTGCCATTGTTCCTGTACGCCATAGGGAGTTTGTCCATTGACACCAGCCATGCTGCCGCCAGGTTCCCGTGAAGCCCGCTGAACTGACGCAAGCCATCAGCGACCAACTGCCGCGTCTGCGTAAATCCGAGCGCAAAGTGGCGGAGTATATTCTCGCCAATCCCCACGCGACGATCCGCATGCGCATCGTCGATCTGGCCGCGCTGGCGGACGTCAGCGAACCGACCGTTATACGTTTTTGCCGCGCGGTGGGCTGCGACGGCTTTCAGGATTTCAAGCTGGCCCTTGCGCAGCAGCTGGCGGCGAG
>JBFJMM010000318.1:0-1755 GCA_041633885.1 Porticoccaceae bacterium | reverse complement strand
GGGGCAGTATTTAACGAGGGGGGTTACGGCGAGTTGCACGGTGACACCCTGACCTTTGCTGTGGAAGTGACCCAGAAGGTACCGCTGTGGCTGCGTCTGGAAGCCCTGGATAAACCGGGTCACGGTGCCACGCCGCGCACAGATAGTGCGGTGAATCGACTGGTGCGCGCGTTGGCGCGAGTCGAAAAATTTGAATTTCCCGCACGTCTCATCCCGCCTGTGGAACAATATCTGAAAGGTATCGCGGCAATCACACCGGCCCCCTGGGGTACACGCTTTGCCGATCCCGGGAACATGACGGGAAACGCGCAGCAGATGCGCGAGCTACATGGCTACGATCATCGCCTGCACGCATTGCTGCGCAGCACCTGTGCAGTGACGCGCCTGGCAGGGAGTGACAAGATCAACTCCATTCCCGGTACCGCCAGCGCGGAGCTCGACTGCCGTCTGTTGCCGGATAAGGAACCGGAGCAGGCGTTGCAGATGTTGACCGCGGTGGTGAATGATCCCGAAGTATCCATTACCACACTGTTAAAGTTTGGCGCGGGAGTATCCGCCACCGACGATCCGGCCTATCGCGCCATCGAGGCGACTTTGCAGCGGGATTTTCCGGACGCGCTGGTACTGCCGAAAGTAGCGGCTGGCTTTACCGATAGCCATTACTTTCGCGAGCGGGGCATCGCTGCCTACGGTTTTTCGCCAATCATTGTCAGCGACGAAGAGCGCGACGGTGTGCACGGCGATAATGAAAAGCTGTCCGTGGACGATATTGAACGGGGTACTCAGCTAATGAATGTGATCGTCAATTCTCTGGTGTACGAGGCGCCTGATACGCCCTGAGCGCGCTGCGCACTACAGGCCGGGATTCACAGAACGCCCGGCAAAACGCTTGGCCTCGCGATACTGAGGCCACAGTTGTAGCAGGCTGGCCAGATCCTGGGGGCGACTACCGTGTACAACAATACCATCGGCACCGGCGGCGAAATAATCCCGCAGGCGGCCGGCACAGTGTTCCGCGGTGCCCAGTGCGTTACCTTCGTACAGCCATTTTTCCGGCCATAAATCCCGTTGGCGCCGCAGTTCGTCGTATTCGCGGGTGACCCCTTCGTCCCCCATATTGCCGCCTTTACTCTGACTCATACCGGCCATAATGGCTTCGCGAACCGGCAGCACTTCCTCCAGAGACCATTGGTTGACGGCACACACGGCTTCCAGAATATGGGGTAGAACCGCGTAGGTGCCCATGCGACGCACGATATATTCCAGTTGTTTCTCTTCATCCACATCGCTGGCGGTGACCAGGATCGGCCAGATTCGGACACTGTCCGGGTCCCGCCCCGCGTCCGAGGCGCCGCGCCGTATTATCTCAATGGAAGCCGCTACGCCGGCGGTACTCCACAGCGGCTGCAGCACCACTCCGTCGGCGTGCTGGCCGGCCCAGTACAGGGTTTTGGGCCCCATGGCGGCCATAATGATCGGCGGAATCACTTCCAGTTCAAGGCCCAGTTTGGCGTTGGTCAAGGTGCCTGCTGGGCCGTTATAGGTCACCGCTTCGCCTCGCCAGAGGCGGCGCAAAATATCGAAATAATCGGCAAACAGGCGGAAATTCATGTGGGGAATGCCGATGCTGTCCGCCAGTGAGTTGAAACCGCGCCCCACCCCCAGGGCGAAGCGGTTGTCGGACATCAGCATCATGGTGGACGCATAGGCGGCCGTCAGCAACGGGTTGCGGGCCGGCAGGTTGGCAATCAGGCC
>JBFJMM010000317.1:0-1757 GCA_041633885.1 Porticoccaceae bacterium | reverse complement strand
CTCGCGTATTTGTCGCGCGACTATATCATCGTCCTGTCCCCGTGGAATATCTTCGGGGATTTTGCCGCCGCTACCGGGCATGGTGCCTGCCCCCGCGCGCGCTGTACTGGTGCCGCCGCCAGTGGACTCGCCGTCGGTCCCGCGGCCGTCGCCTGCCGGCCCAGTGGGTGAGTTGCCGTTGGCTCCGTCTGCGCTGAGGTCGCCCTCCTCAAATAAAGGTTGGTCGCCATCGGCGTCCCCATCGCCGTAATCGTCCTCATAACCATCGCCGTCCGCGCCACTGTCACTGCTGTTTTGAATCGCCTCGATTTGTGCGCCCTGTTCCAGAATCATGCCGTCAAATACGGCCAGGGATTCATCCAGTTGTGCGTCGAGCGCTTCTGCCTGCTCGGCCTCGCTTGCCGGTGGCACATTTGTCGATGACGATGATGACGACCCTGGGTCACCTGCTGCGTCGCCCCCGTCGGCACTCGATCCTTGCCTGGGACTGCCAGTAGTTTGCGTTTTTGATGGGGGAGATTCGCCACCAGAGGATGACGCGGGCGTTGCGCTGGGAGCCGATGCGGTGGGCTCCTGGGCGGACGGTTGCGACTGGGATTGCGACTGGGATTGCGACTGGGATTGCGACGCACTTTGGCAGCCGCTAAGGGTCAGCACTGCAAGCGCAAACAAACATAGATAACGTAATAACATCGTGAATCCCATTAGTTTAGAGCGGGAATTTTAATCAACATACCCTGGGTGTCGGTAGCGACGCCGTCCACAAAACGCGGCCTGAAGCGGGCTTTTTTAAGGCGTGATTTGACCGTGCGCCGCAAGATCACATCGTCTTTCGGAAGCGACGCCACCACTTCCACATTGCTGGGGGTGCCGGTTTTCGAAACATCCAGCCGCGCTTCCACATAGGATGTTGCCGGGTTGGCTACGTCGACAGCTGCGGCACCGTCTACCCAGATCGCTGGCAGTAGTTGCGGTGCGGAAAAAAACTGGTTCGTTACATTTTCCGGTGCCGGCATTTGCCGTGCCAGGTTTAATGCCTGGGCGTAGGTGGCCAGCGCAGATTCGCGCCGATTAAACAGTAAATACCAGTCGCCCAGCTCCGTGTAGGCGCGAATTTTCTCTTCTGCGGTGGCGGTGGGTTGCTGTTCCAAAATGGCAATTATTTCTTCGTAGGCAACGCGACCATTGCGATAACTACTGCTGGTAAGTACCTCCCCGCGGGCGGGCAATCCAGCGTTTAACGGTTCCGTGTTAAACCGAAAGCGTGAGTCGTAGGCCGAGCGCCAATCATCCCCCTCGTGACCGGCGAGAAAAAAGCTGGTGAGCGCCTGGGTGCGCAGCAGCTCAACTCGTGTGGTGTAGGGCGCGGCTTCAGCCAGGCCAAGGGCGGCGCTGTTGAGGGAATGGGATGTGGCCAGGTGGTCGAAAGCTGAATCATCAGGATCGAGGGTGTAGGCACTCAGGTGCCAGTGGCTAAGTTCGTTCAGCACCGGAATCAGACGCGGATCGTTTTCGCCAAAGCTTTTGACATGCAGCCAGAACAGATGATGGTAATCGGCGGTGGTGTCCTCGACGCGGTTAAGGGCGCGGTGACTGTCGATAATCGCCCGTAGCACCGGGGATTGCGCGAGGCTGTAAATACCACTGTTGATGCGAATAATGTGCAGGGCGCGGCGCAAGGTGTCCAGCGCTTCCTGGTGTTGCTGGTTGTGCTGCAATGCCAGGCCCAAGTTGTAGAAACTTTCCGACAGGGTAGG
>JBFJMM010000316.1:0-1777 GCA_041633885.1 Porticoccaceae bacterium | reverse complement strand
TCGCGCGTTAACGGCAGGCGGCGATGGGGATACGGCCTTCGCGGCGGCCCGGGACATGGTCAGTGCATTTCCGGATTCGGGGGACGGGTGGGTGGCTTACGCCGCTGCGGCCCAGGCCTCAAACCGGCTGTTCGAAGCGGAGCGGGGCTGGGCAAAAATCACCGGTGCGACGCCCGACGGTTCGCCCCGCTGGCTGGAAGGGATGGAGCAGCGCATCGCACTGTTGGCCAGCTTGGCGGAAACCGGGGAACAACAGGGGCCACGCATCTGTGAGCTGGCGGGGCAGGTGAAACCCTATCGGCACAACATGGCCCAGGGTGTACGCGCGGAGTTCGAGAAAAGTATTCAGGGGTACGGGTGTCCATAACAGGTTATTCTGGTCGCCTGGTGAAGAGGTCGCGGTTATGAGAGTACGCAAATACGACAGGAGCTACAGCAGGCGCCATTTTCTCGGCCAAATGGCCAAAGGTGCCCTCGCCACCGGGGTGTTAGCGCCGCTGTGGTCCACCATTGCCCACAGTGGGGATATCACCGCGGCGTATCCGGAGGAGCTATTGTCCCTCGATGGGTTTACCGCCGGGAAAATAAACACCGGGGATATGATTGACGCCAATAATGTGGAGCAGGTGCGGGATTTGCTCGACCCGATTCAGTATACGCAAATTGCCCAGATGGGACGGCGTCTCAAGGTGGTGAAAACCACCACCGATATTATGCGCCTGAGCCCCTGGGAGTATATCGAGGCGACCCTCAGAAATAACGGTCAGGGCACCTTTGACGCCAATGGCAACGTGGTCACCCAGGCCGGCCAGCCCTGGATTGGTGGCAATCCGTTTCCCGATCCGAAATCCGGCATCGAAGTGTTCGCCGGGGTCACCCTGAGCTGGGGCCGCCACGATGCGTCGTTCTATGCCATCAAGGAGTACGACCTCAACGACGAGGGGGTAGTGGCCTACAATTACGATACCTGCTGGGTGGAAATGTCGCCGGTGGCCCGGGTGGTCATGGAGCCCAGGCCCTATTGGCCGGGGCACGAGGACAAATTGCGCTATCAGTCGGTGTTTTTTGTCAGTCCGAACGATATCAAGGGCACGGCGTTTTTGAATATCTGGCACTACGATCAGCGCCAGTTTCCGGATCTGTATGGCTATCTTCCGGCGTTCAAGCGGGTACGGCGTTTTCCCACTAACCAGCGGTTCGAACCGTTAATTCCAGGCTCCAACCTGTATCTCTCCGATGCCTGGGCGGCGGGTGACCCCTTTCTGACCTGGGGCAACTACAAAGTGGTACACCGGGGGCCGGGGCTGGCGGCAGTGTCGGGCAGCTGGACCGGTGAGCACGACAACTGGGAGCATACCACCCACGGCGGACCCCAGGGTCTGACGTTCTGGGATACGGAGGTGGAACTGATTCCCGAGGTGATTGTGGTGGAAGCCGAGCCGGTGGCCTTCCCCCGTGCCCCGGTGGGTAAAAAAAGGGTGTGGTTTGATGCCCGCACCCTGTTGCCGTTGAGCATGGTGTCCTACGACCGGCGCGGCGAAATATTCCGCTCCTTTGACGGCGCCTATTCCCTCTACGAACACGGGGATAAAAAAGTGATGGATGGCGCCCATCCCTACTGGTCCTGGACCCGGGTGCATGCCCACGATATTCAAACCAATCGCATTACCCGCCTGGAGCAGGTAGCGGAAGTTGGGGGTGGAAATCGCATGCGGGTTAACGACCCCGGCATGTATGAGAAATACCTGACGCGCAATTCCATGACCCGACTCGGGGC
>JBFJMM010000315.1:0-1793 GCA_041633885.1 Porticoccaceae bacterium | reverse complement strand
TCACCGAGGTCACCCAAGGAAGCGGCAGCGAAGATCCGCGCTGGTCGACCAGCGCTTCGACATGACGCCGACACGGAGTGTTGCAGGTGAAAGCGATTATTGGGCTGCTGCTGATCACGGCGCTGTACCTGTTCTATCCCACCTTTGACCTGTCGGTCAAAACAGATCCCTTCGCCTCTGATTATCGTGCGGTTGCAGGTGGATTTGTCACGCTGAACCGTTGTCGGGAAGCGGCCGGGGCGATGGGTGCGGATGCGTTTCGTTGTGACAAGAACGCCAGGTGGCGCGCATTGTTCGACACGTTTCGCCAGCGGGACCCGGAGGTTAGAATGTTGCAGCGGGAATTTGCCGAACCCTGAGTGACCGGTACAGTGCCTGGCCGTCGGGGACGCTATTCCTGGGCAACCCACAGTCCCCCCAGGCCGAGAATTGATTGCAGTCGCATCGCTTCCTGCTCGGCGAGGGCCTGGGAATTGAAATCCCTGATACGCACCCGATAGAGTGTCTGGTTGTCCACGTTAACCGTCGCAAATCCCGCTTTTACGCCATTGTTTGCCAACGAGGCAATCAAATTGCGGGCCGATTTTTTGTGGGACAGGGTGGCAATATTCAGCACCCAGCGGGGGGCGGTGGCCACCGGAGCCGGGGTTTCAGCAACACCTCTGGAGGTCGCAATAGACGGCGCCGATAGCTGGTCAGCGTGCTGTTGCGTGCGTTGTTCCAGCGCCGCGAGGCGCTGTTCCAGCTCGGCGATGGTTTTTTGCTGATGTTGTTGATCTGTCGTCAAGGTTGTTTGCCTGGCGACGAGCAACGGTGGCGCGGGGTCGGCTGAGAATGGTACGGGTTTGGCGGAGCTGCGGGCCAAAGCGGACAGTCGCATGTCCATTTGCGCGAGCCGGGCTCGATCCGTCGCAATCGTTGCCAGCCAGTCCTGGGCATAGATCGCCCCCCAGGCGGCCATCCCCAAGGCCAGTGCGAGCACCAGCAACGGCGCAAACCCCATGGAGCCTGTCGCCGGGCGACCGGAATGGGTTGGTGGTTGCGCGGGGGGCGCTACGCTGGCGGCAGCTGTGGCGGATTCGGCAGGGCCCGCGACGGCACAAGGCGGTGGTTCGCCACGGCTTCTCCTGCTCCCTGTGTGGGGTTTGGCCGGATCTGGCTGTGGGTTGGCTACTAACGCCGGGTTGAGATTTCTGTTGTTGCCCGAGCCATTGCCCGACCGGTTTCCATGACGACCATCGGGCTGGCGGCTGATGTTTCCGGCGGGTTGATCCGGGGGCGGTGCGGACCCGTCAACAGGCTGTTGTTGTAGAGCGGATGAAATCATCACTGGTTTGCATAGACCCCGGTTAACAGACACACAAATGATGCACGATACGTGCCGACAACAAATTGCTACGTTTAACGCCGCAACCCCCGCACGCGGACCTGATCTGCCATTTAATGGAGGTGCAGGTGACGGAATGCTGGCAGCGTCCGGGGTCTACCGCTATTTTTTCGTTGTTTTGTTGGCGATTGCATGGGCCAACGGGCAATGGTGTGGTGATAAAAGAACCGTGCCAAATCGGGCTCCGTAGCCGCGCGGTAGCAAGCGTATTAATCGCCCTCTGAATCGGCAATATACAGTTGGTTACGTCCTGAATTCTTCGCCCTGTACAACGCGCGGTCCGCTTTGCGGATCAGCGACAGTAAATCGTCACCTTCTTTGAGGGTGGCCGCACCCAGGCTGGCGGTGATACTTATCGCGGTACCCTCGTAGGAAAGCGGTGTGCTGGCCAGGGCCTTACGGATTC
>JBFJMM010000314.1:0-1847 GCA_041633885.1 Porticoccaceae bacterium | reverse complement strand
GCAAGCAGGTGGTAAACATTATGAGTTATTCACCCTGAATTTAATGCTCAAAAATGGCGGGACCGTACGCATCGGCGAAAACCTCAGCCGCCAACAGGCGCGGCAACTGAGCGCCGAACTAAATGTCGCCCTGGGCACCGGGGCAGTATCCAGCGACGACTGACCTGACTGCCAGTTGCCAGCGCGACCACAACACCCGGCGCATGCCTTTAAGTCACCATCCGCAGCGTTAAGCCTTCGTTAAGGCACGCCGGTTAATCTGCATTCCTCGAAAAACCGAGGTGTCCGTATGCCAGACCTGCAACTGGCCCGCAGTGTAAGACGGTTCAACCCACAGGATGGTTCGCGCGCGTATTTTTTAATCGCCGGGCGCGCTCACCCGCGCCGCGGCGAGGTGGAAAAATTTATTGCCAACGTGTTTCGCAAGGTATATCAGGCACAAGTCACGCAGTTCGCCCCGGTGTTACTGGCGCTGTGCAACGGCGATCGCCTGCTGGGCGCGGTGGGTATTCGTAGCGCGACAATGGAACCGTTATTTGTCCAACAGTACCTTGATGCCCGTGTCGACCAGGTGATTGCTGGCGCTGAGCGCCAACCAGTGAACGGCGACGATATTGCGGAAATCGGCAATCTGGCGGTGATGCGGCCCGGCACCGGCGCACTGTTGTTTGCCGCCCTGTGTCAGTTATTGACCCACCAAAATTACCGCTGGGTGATCTGCAATGCGACCCCCGGCGTGCAAAACCTGTTCAACAAACTCAAATTTCCGGTAACACCGGTGGTACGCGCCGACAAGACCCGTCTTACCGGTGGCTATCAGCACTGGGGCAGTTACTACCAGCGACCCAGTACCGTACTGGTTACATCGGTCGCCGCCTGCCACAAAGCCCTTACACAAGATCCGGAGCTAGCCGAGATCAACACCCGTTTAGCGCCGTTGCTGGACGACCTGATTGACTTACCTATGTGCTCAACAAAATGAATGAACTCCTGATGCGTATTCGCCAAAGCGCACAACAACGCGGCGACGCGACTGTTGTGCACACGCTTAGCGGGAATTCCAACGAAGCAACGGAGCTATCGTGGCGGCAGTTGTGGTCGCAGGTCGAGCACACTGCCGCCTGCCTGCGCCGTCACCGCGTGCGTTGCCTCGGCCTGATGCTGCCCAATTCCGCAGAGTGGATTGTTGCCGACCTCGCCGCACAGCACGCGGGCATTGCTCTGGTTCCGTTACCGGATTTTTTTACCCACCAGCAATTTGTACACCTTTGTACCCAAGCCGGAATCGACGCGATCTTAAGCGACAATCCAGCCCGTCTGCAGGCCCTTGGTTATGACGTCGATAGCCGAAGCGCGGAGCTCGATACAGACTTACCGTCCATGGACGAGATGTTCACGCGGGCGATACGTATCGGTTACAACCACACGGCTGCCCCGGTGATGTTTCACGCTGGCACCGAAAAAATCACCTTCACCTCTGGCACTACGGGACAGCCCAGGGGCGTGTGCCTCGGTCACGCCAGTCAATACCGCACGGCGTTGGCTCTGAGTGACCTGCTACATTCCCGGCACATTCGCCGTCATCTGTGTGTGCTGCCCCTGTCGGTGTTGCTGGAGAATGTCGCCGGCGTCTGGAGTACGCTGCTTGCGGAGGGCGAACTGATTGTACTGCCGACACAACTGACTGGGTTACTTGGGTCCAGCCGTTTTGACCCCGACCTGCTGGCCGCGAGTATCGACAGATACGCACCGGAGTCCATGATTCTACTGCCGGAAATGTTGCGCGAACTGCTTGCCTGGTGCGCTACTAATAAGCGCCGTTTTCCCTCTCTGAAACTGGTCGCCGT
>JBFJMM010000313.1:0-1868 GCA_041633885.1 Porticoccaceae bacterium | reverse complement strand
GAAGCTTTGTGCGAAACACTGCAGATGGCGGGGTTTGGCGTCGTTGACGCGGAGCACGGCCGAGCCGCTTTGGCGATACTGGAAAAGGGCGATATAGGACTGGTCATCAGCGATGTACAAATGGCGTCCATGGACGGACAGGTACTGTTGCGGGAAGTGAAAGGTCGCTGGCGTGAACTGCCGGTAGTTTTGATGACAGCTTACGGTAGTATTGAACGCGCCGTTGCAGCCATGCGCGACGGCGCGGCGGACTACCTGGTCAAGCCGTTTGAGGCGCAGGTGCTAATCGAAATGGTGTCGCGTTTTTTGCCGGTCGCGCACCAGCAAAACTCTCCCATTATCGCCGCGGATTCCTGCACCAGGGAAATGGTGGCATTGGCGACCCGTGTGGCCGCTACCGACGCCACGGTGATGCTGAGCGGTGAATCGGGCACCGGTAAAGAAGTATTTGCGCGCCTGATTCACGAGCTTTCACCGCGCCACAGCGCCCCGTTCAAAGCGCTAAATTGCGCGGCCATTCCGGAAACCATGCTCGAATCAATGTTGTTTGGCTATGAAAAAGGCGCATTTACCGGCGCCTACCAGACGCGCGCCGGCAGTTTTGAGCAGGCTCAGGGTGGCACCTTACTGCTCGACGAAATATCAGAAATGGATATTGGTTTACAGGCAAAGTTACTGCGCGTCATTCAGGAGCGGGAAGTGGAGCGACTGGGTGGGCAGCAGCCGATTAAACTCGACGTCCGGGTATTGGCCACCACTAACCGCAATTTGCGCGCCGAGGTGGAGCAGGGTCGCTTTCGCGAAGATCTGTTCTATCGTTTAAATGTGTTTCCGGTGAACGTCGCGCCGTTGCGCGAACGGCGCGACGACATCGTACCGCTGGCGGAAAGTTTTGTAGCGAATTTTGCAAATCCTGGCACGGGCACCGTGATTACCGAGGAGGCCCGGCAGAAATTGATGGGTCATCATTGGCCTGGGAATATTCGCGAGTTACAAAATGTGGTGCAGCGGGCATTAATCCTGGCGGTGGGTCATACCATCCGTGGCGAAGATATTCGCTTTGCGGAAGCTGTGCGCAACGGCATGGATACCCTGGTTTCCACCCGTACCAGCCACCACGTTGCCCCGTTGGCGACCGCTGATGACAGCGCCGGTGGGGAGCACGCCCTGGGCGATGACCTGCGTAACCGCGAACAACAATTAATTCTCGATGCGTTGTGCGCTGAGCGTGGGCGGCGTAAAGAAACTGCCGAGCGGTTGGGTATCAGTCCGCGCACGCTGCGCTACAAACTCGCTAAATTACGGGACGAAGGTGTGCGCTTACCGGTGGCGGTTGGCGCCTGATAAAAATGGATATTAATTGTTTGCGGAGAACATGATGAGTCAGATGGAAATTAATCAGGTGCTGGCGCAAATGCGCGTACTGGCAGCGGCCGCGGGTAGCGATAAAAGCACAGAAGCCGCCGTTACCAGCGGGGCTGACTTCGAACAGTTGCTCGCCAAATCCATCGATCGGGTGAGTGAAACGCAAACCAGCGCCAGTGCATTGACGCAGGCATTTGAACGCGGCGCCCCAGATGTGGATCTTCCCGAGGTGATGGTGGCGTTGCAAAAAGCCAATGTGTCATTTCAGGCGATTACACAGGTTCGCAATCGCCTGCTGTCCGCCTATCAGGATGTAATGAATATGCAGGTGTAACAACGGATATTCTGGCGTGGGCAGAAGTGGTAATACGGCCGAGAAAAAAATTTCAGCAGCAGGGTTGTGACGGGTTAATACGATGGCACTGATAGATAAAGGCAGCGTTTTGCAACAGTTTATGGGTTTCACGCGGCTGCCAATGTTCAGGCAACTGGGATTAATGATT
>JBFJMM010000312.1:0-1895 GCA_041633885.1 Porticoccaceae bacterium | reverse complement strand
GTACTACCCCAATCTGTCAGCGCCTGGGATGTTCGCCCAGCTGGCGGCGGGGTACCGCGCCAAATACGGCACCAGTATGCAGGATTTAAAGCGGGCGATGGCCCATGTGTCGGTGAAGAGTCACGCCAACGGCATCAAAAACCCCAAGGCCCATCTGCGGCGCGCCATTACCGAGGAGCAGGCACTTAATGCACCGATGATTGCCGAACCTATCGGATTATTCGATTGTTGTGGTGTGAGCGACGGCGCCGCCGCGGCCATTGTCACCACGCCGGAAATTGCCCGCCGCCTGGGCAAACACAACCTGGTCACCGTGAAAGCGCTGCAACTGTGCGCCTCCAATGGTCAGGAAGGCGGCTACGACAACTGGGACGGATCCTTCGTGCACACCACCCGGGTCGCGGCCAAACGCGCCTATGCCGAAGCAGGCGTGAGCAAACCCCGCGACGAAATTTCCATGACGGAGGTTCACGACTGTTTTTCTGTGACCGAAATGGTCACCATGGAAGATCTCTTTCTGTCGGATGATGGCGGTGCGGTACAGGACGTGCTGGACGGCATGTTCGATGCCGATGGCAAAATTCCCTGTCAGATTGACGGCGGTCTGAAATGTTTCGGCCATCCTATCGGCGCCTCGGGACTGCGTATGATTTACGAAATGTACCTGCAACTGTCCGGCAATGCCGGAGAGCGCCAGCTGGCCAATCCTAAACTCGGATTGACCCACAATCTCGGTGGTTTCCCCCACCAGAACGTAGTCAGTGTCGCCATCGTCGGTCGCCACGACGCCTAGGATTGCCGTCCCGGCGGGCGCCGATCTGCCCGTCGGGTGGTTGCCGGATGGGATGCTTAAGACACCGGTTGTCAGCGGGGCGCGAAGGTCCCGTGCAAAGTAAAGAACAAAGAGTAAAGGCTAATGGAGCTTAAGGTCGAAACAACGGCCACCGGTGTTGCCGGCAACGATGTGACGATTGCGCAACAATCGCTGGTATTGGTGGAGGGCTTACTGGCGCGGGCACTGGGGAATATCAAATCGGCCTGCAGTGTCGAGGATCGATTGCTCCCCGAGCGACTCGACCAATATCAATTGGCCAGTTACGATCTGTCCTTTTGTGCGGCTGAAATCGCGGCCGGCAAGGCGCTGATCGACCATGCGCAACGATTCGGGGCCGGTGACGTACGCCTGTCGTGGGCGGCCTGCCAGTTTATCGCGGAATCGTTGCAGAGTATTGCCGCCCGTTTGCGGGCGCGACCGGCGGATTACGAGCTCAGCGTCTCCAGCGTGGTCGAGTGCTTTGCCGCGGTGGATGAGCTGGGCCTCGCGCGGCATTATCTGCGCAGCCAGGTGATGGCCGATCTGGGGCGCGCCCTGTTGGCACAGGGCGGCGAGTTTTTACCGACGGGTCTGGATCAGGAAAAAGAAATTATCCGCGACACCTTTCGGCGCTTCGCCAACGAGGTGGTCATGCCCCTGGCGGAAGATATCCATCGCCAGGACCTGGATGTACCGGAGGCGATCCTGGCGCCCCTGCGGGAGATGGGCTGTTTTGGCCTGTCCATTCCCGAGCGCTTTGGCGGCCTGCAGCCGGATAGCGGTGACGACAGTCTGTCGATGCTGCTGGTAACCGAAGAACTGTCCCGCGGCTCCCTGGGGGCAGCAGGCAGTTTGATTACGCGTCCGGAAATTCTTGCGCGGGCCCTGCTCAAAGGTGGCACCGACGCCCAGCAGACACACTGGTTGCCGCGGGTGGCGAGCGGGGAAACCCTGTGCGCCATCGCCCTGACCGAGCCCGATTACGGGTCGGACCTGGCGTCGGTAAAGCTCAAGGCCACCCCAACCACCGGCGGCTGGTTACTCAACGGCAGCAAGACCTGGTGCACATTTTCCGGCACTG
>JBFJMM010000311.1:0-1904 GCA_041633885.1 Porticoccaceae bacterium | reverse complement strand
TCGCTGTTTATATTCAGCTTCGAGGGTGGTCTGGGCGGGAGGTAAAAATGCACCATTGGGGTTGTAGACCAGATGCAGCGGCAATTCCGACAGACGCCCGTAACCGAGCGTATTCAGCTCTCTGAGAGCCGCAATACTTTGCTCAAAGACGCCCTTACCACGCTGTTGCGCGACATTTTGCTCGGAATAACAGGGCAGCGAGGCCACTACCGTCACCCGGTGATCAGCCAGGAACTTTGCCAGATCCCGATACCCCGGCTCCAGCAGTATGGTCAGATTGCAGCGATCAATTACCTCGATTCCGGCCGCCGTGGCAGCCGCCACCAGTCGGCGAAAGTGCGGATTCATCTCCGGCGCCCCACCGGTTAGATCCAGGGTTTTGATGGCGCGCGCGGCCAGCACCTCCAGCAGCAGATCGACCAGCTCACCGCTCATTAATTCAGTGCGCTTGGGGCCGGCGTTAACATGACAGTGGCTACAGCTCAGATTGCACAAATAGCCCAAATTAACCTGTAGCGTCTGCAAAGACCTGCGGTGCAATGGCGGGAACGTGGTTTCCAGCAGTAAAGGTCGAGTATCGAGCACGGCACCACCCCCGATCAGGTTGTTTGCTTACCGGCGGGCGCAGGCAGTTCTGGATACTCCCTGCATTCGTCCAGCGTTTTCAGCGCCTGTGAATGAAATTCGCGCCGATAGAGCACCCACACCACCCACAGTGTCGCGAGCATGCACACCCAGGGACTGACCAACCACGTGAACAACGCCATCGCAAAATAATAGGCCCGCAGACCGTGATTAAATTCGTGGCTGGCAAGATCAATTAACTTCGCGCTGCGTTCGCTGAACTGGGTCCAGACCTCGGCACTCATACCCGCGTCGCGAACACTTGGGGCCGCACCGAGCAACACGGCAAAGAAGTTGTACTGACGAATACTCCAGGTAAATTTGAAAAATGCATAGACAAATATCATGGCCAACAAGAGTAACTTGAGCTGCAACACCGCCGGCGTTACCTGGATGGAGAACGGCAGATTAATCAGAATCGTGAGAGTCCCCTCGACAGTGGACACCGCCGTCAAAATACCCGCAATAATCAACAGGGTGGTGGAGGCGAAAAAAGCCACTACTCGTTCGAGGTTGGCGAGCAGGGATGCATCGGTAATGCGGTTTTCATTCGCCATCATGCGCCGCATCCATTGCACCCGGTGGTGGCGCATGACACTCGACAAGGTGCGCTGGCTACGGGCCTTGATCCTGGCGAAACGGGTATACGCTATCCACACCGAGAAAAACAGGGTGACAGCGGAAACGTCGGCGACCGTTAATTGTGGCAACATATGCAACCCTGATCTATTTCGGGCCGGGATTGGCCCGCTTCTACACCGCAGAATCAGACCTGGAAGTGTAACCGAACTGGGTTGCAAAATGACGCATAATCGGCATTATTTGCCCCGTATCGCGGGTACAATCAACACCGCTAACACCTTGTCGGGCGGCGAGCTTCCCCACACTGAACCCCTGGCCCCGCGCATAGTCCAACCTGTGACGCTGCTTTCCCATTACCAACGGACTTTTCTGAGCCCATGAAAAATAAACTGTTTGCGCTGTTACTCACATTGGTAGTTGTGTTGTGCAACAACGGCCTGGCTGCCCAGCCAGATGTCGAGGAAGCGGTGTTTGCCGGCGGCTGTTTCTGGTGTATGCAGCCGCCGTTCGACGCACTCAAGGGGGTGTTGAAAACCACGGTTGGTTATACCGGTGGCAGCGTAGTCGCGCCTTCGTACGAGGAGGTATCTGGCGGAACAACGGGGCACACCGAAGCCATACTGGTGTCTTACGACGCCGCCCGGATCAGCTACCAGCAGCTACTTGTCACGTTCTGGAAAAACGTCGACCCCATGGAC
>JBFJMM010000310.1:0-1906 GCA_041633885.1 Porticoccaceae bacterium | reverse complement strand
TGTCCCAACCGAGCGCGTCCATCTCGGTGCGACTGGTGGGCAGAAACGGCGCGCTACCGAAACATTCGGCCCAGTACTTGGGATAGGAAAACAGGTGGCTGGCGGTGTCCATCATGTCGGCAGGCGAGGGTTTGCAGGAGAAGGCGCGACAGTATAGTACATACGCAACCCCGCCAACAGCGCAGCGCTGTGACGGGCAGGGGGAAGGTCGGAGCCAGATCTGCAACCCGATTGTTTGTCAGACCTGCGTCACCACAGGAGATTGCAAGGGGACGCAGCCCCGGCCCAGCATCGCCCTGCGGTGGCGTCGCGGTTCAGGTGGGGTTTTTCAGGAGTGGCATCCAGTGAAACAGGCCCACCAGCAACACCATCACCAGATCCATTGGCCGAGCGTGGCCCCGCGCCTTTAACTTGCCGTAGGTAAGCGCCAGTTCGCCGATGTGGGCCAGCAACACAAATGCGCCCGCCAGTACCAGATAATCACTCCAGGGGTCTCCCAGTAAACCCAGCAGCCCGGCCACAGGCAATACCCAGAAGCCCAGAGTCAATAGTTTCCCCACTTTAAAGAACCCGTCCATACCAACCTCTTTTTACTTAACAGTTAATTTTTATGCCACCACTAATATGTCACAGCTAATCATTCGGTAGCTGCGTCTCCCCGGGACCAACGATTTCGTTCAGGTGGCCATATAGCCGCCGTCCACGGGTAGCGCATGACCCGTAATAAACGACGCGCCGTCGGAACACAGATACACGGCCGCCTCCCCAATTTCGCTCGGCTCGCCCAGTCGGCGCATGGGTTCGGCGGCAATCAACGCCTCTCCCATCTTCGGATTTTCTTCAATAATACGCTCCAGCATGGGGGTGCGAATCGGCCCCGGACAGACCGCATTGACCCGTATGCCTTTGGTGGCGTAATCGAGTGCCGCGGATTTGGTCAGCCCCACCACCGCGTGTTTGGCCGCCGAGTACTGCCCAAGATTTTTCACCCCCACCAGACCGGCATCCGACGCTGTATTGACAATCGCGCCGCCACCCTGGATTAACATCTGGCGAATTTGATACTTCATGCACAGGAACACACCGAGCATATTGACCCGGTAGTTCAGCATAAAGTTTTCTTCCGTGGCCTGCGCCAACGGCGAGTAGTCGCCCTCCACGCCAGCATTATTAAATGCGCAGTCCAGGCGTCCGTAGGTATCCACCGCTGTTTGTACCAGCGCTTCCACGTCGGTCGCTTTGCTCACATCGCAGCGCACATACACCGCCTTGCCACCGGCCGCCATCACCGCGTCGACGGTCTCCTGCCCCAGAGCATCGTCGATGTCGGCCACCACCACGCTTGCACCCTCGCGGGCAAACACCAGACAGGCTGCGCGGCCGATACCACCCCCCGCGCCCGTCACCACCGCCACCTTGTTTCTTACAATACCGTTCCCCATACCCACTGCAGACTCAGTCATTCGCCCTTTCCTTCGCTGTTGTTAGTAATATCGTAGATTGTAGCGCCGAGCGAGATACCCGGCGCGTTTAAATTGGTGGGTCGCCGCAGACTATTTTTACTCAGTGGAGCACATCCGCCGCTTCCTGAATTTTTACCACTTGCGCCTCGCCCCCGGCGTATTTGCGCCTTAACTCCTCATCGCGACGGGCAACCACGGCTACGTTGTTATCCTTGACATGGCCGTAGCCGCGAATAAATTCCGGCAAACAGGCGATTTCCACGGCAACCGCGTAATTATTTGTGTTCAGGGTCGTCAGGATTTCTTCGATTTTCACTTCGTAATCGCCAATGAGCTGCCGCTCCATTTTACGCTCCACGCTGCGCCCCATAAAATCCCAGGCCGTGCCGCGCAAAAATTTCAGTTTGGCCAGCACGCGAAACGCGCCGAATATCCAGGGGCCG
>JBFJMM010000309.1:0-1916 GCA_041633885.1 Porticoccaceae bacterium | reverse complement strand
GGCTCGCGGATTACATGCCCAAGGAAATGTATGACGCGATGATGGCCGCCGATGGTTGGCTTGATGAAATCAGTATCGTGCCAAGCAATACCTATTACATGCACAAAGGCGTGCTGTCAGCCACCAAGGCCATGCAGGCCAAGGGTGTGCAACCGTTGACCAACGACAGGGGAGAGTTAGTCAACCCGGATGGTTCCTACACTTTGATTAATGGCGACACCGCCAATGCCATACCCTTTTTGCACCCCAAAAATGGGCTGGAACTGAACTGGAGCTATGTGGCCCACGCGGTGGGTACGGAGACGCTGTTTTTTCAGCCCATTGCTATGAATGCCTGCAGCCCGGATGGCACCCTGGATCGTCAGTACAAGGCGGATCTGTGGTGGCAGAAGTTCCACGGGCGCAACACGGTGGGGGTAAAGGGTGATATTCCCGGTAAGGAACGCTTTATTGAGGGTGGCGCCATTTTCTTCACGGAGCCCTACGATGTTCGTGGCCTGGCGGGTGTGCGCCAGCGCTACCCGGAGGCGGGCCGTGACGACGACTTCAAGGTATTTATTCCCAGCCTGCGCCGCACCCGCGTACTCACCGGCTCGGATGCTCAGGACCCCCTGGCGTCGGGGCTGGAAATCACCTGGGACGACTGGCGCGCCTACTGGGGCAAAACCGATATCGACAAATTTGACTACAAACTGGTCGGCGAAGGTTTTGTCCTCGCTTCCCCGGAGGTGGGTTATGTCTACGATTCTGCGAAGTTAGCTGATTCACAGTGTAAATGGACTTCCATGGAGTTAGAGTTGCGCCCGGTGTGGATACTGGAAATAACCGATAAAACCGGTAAATACATATATTCCAAGCGCACGTCATGGGTCGACAAGGAAAACTACTACATGCAATACCATATGACCTACGATCCCCGCGGCAATCCGTTGCGCAACTGGGAGGACAGCCGCTCCTGGCGCCCGTTTGACGGCGATGCACAGTGGCGCCACGTCACAATTTACAACACCATCAACAAACGCTTTAATACCATTTTTATGACCCCCAACTGGGAAGATCGGGCGGAAGGTGTAACAGATGAGCAGTTTGATGTGGATCAGTTGAGAGACTATCAATAGCCTTCGAGGGGGGGGAACGGACCCGCCCATAAAATATTTAGTCATACAGGCAGCGACGCATCGGCGCCGCTGCCTTTTTTATTTGTTAAACTACGCTACTGTTTTGAATATTAATAAGTCGGCCGCCACCGGCCGGGCTGACGGAGCAACAGAGCGCGTGACGCAAATCCTTAAACTCAGTGTCCTTGATCAATCCCCCGTCCACGACGATGGCCCGGAATATTCCGGCTTGCACAACACGGTCGAGCTGGCGCAGGCCTGCGACGCTGCCGGTTACCACCGCTACTGGCTGGCGGAGCACCACGCCACGCCGGGCTATGCCAGCCCCTGTCCGGAAATTATGATTGGTCAGGTAGCAGCGAAAACCGAACGCATCCGGGTAGGCAGTGGCGGCGTGATGCTGACCCACTACAGCCCCTTTAAAGTGGCGGAAACTTTTCGCGCGCTGAACGCTTTCTACCCGGGGCGCATCGATCTGGGGATCGGGCGGGCGCCCGGTGGCAAACCTGTGCTGACCCAGGCGTTGGCTGCCCCGCGGCACCCCATTCCCCCTGATTACTACCCCCACCAGGCCCAGGAGCTGGTTGCGTATCTGACCGACAATGTCGCCCCGGACCACCCGTTTGCAGAGGCGCTGGTTGCCCCCCGGGACGGGGGAAGTCCGGATTTCTGGATGCTCGGTTCCTCGGACGGCAGCGCGGAATTATGCGGCCAGCTGGGCATGGGGTTTGCGCTGGCGCTGTTTATCGGCAATCACGAGCGCCCCGCGGAAATTATTGCGCGCTACCGGGCGGCCTT
>JBFJMM010000308.1:0-1931 GCA_041633885.1 Porticoccaceae bacterium | reverse complement strand
TCAATTCTTCGGTGGTCGGAATCACGGTTTCGATGCGCCGCAACACCATACCCACATCGTTGCGTTGATAAAATGCGCTCACCCGAAACCGAGCGCTGGGAACAGCAGGGGAGGTAATGGCGAAATTAAGCTCCTTTTTTTCGTTAAACTCGGCGCGCTGCTTTTCGTCCATGACCCCTTCCACCAGCTCCCGTGCCCGCTCGGGAGAGAGTGCCGTCTTGCCAACCGGAATGACCTTGCCGTGTATCTTGATACTGGGCGGTACGCCACGGGTCACAAACAAGTCGGATGCTTCCTTGTCCACCATCAACTTTAATAACGTGTCGAGTTCCACAGCCTGTTCTCCTTAGGGACACTGTTCGCTTCTAGCAGCAAATAATGCTAGCGCGATAGTTAGAAATCATCCGGCATTTTGGCTTTTTCACGCGCCGCTTCACGGGTGACAATTTTTTGCTGAACCATGCGCTGCAGGCACTGATCCATGGTTTGCATACCGTGACCCGCGCCGGTCTGAATTGCCGAATACATTTGCGCCACCTTGTCTTCGCGGATCAGATTGCGAATCGCGGGCGTCCCGATCATGATCTCGTTGGCGGCCGCGCGCCCACCCCCGATTTTTTTCATCAGCGTTTGCGAAATCACCGCCTGCAATGATTCCGACAGCATGGCGCGCACCATGGATTTTTCCGTGGCGGGGAACACATCGACCACCCGATCGATGGTCTTGGCCGCCGACGTGGTGTGCAACGTGCCAAACACCAGGTGACCGGTTTCGGCGGCGGTCAGGGCCAGCCGGATGGTCTCCAGGTCGCGCATCTCGCCCACCAGAATAATATCTGGATCCTCCCGCAGCGCGGAGCGCAGCGCTTCGGCAAAACCATGGGTATCCTTGTGCACCTCGCGCTGGTTAACCAGGCATTTTTTACTTTCGTGGACAAATTCGATGGGATCCTCAATGGTCAGGATGTGGTGATAGCGATTATCGTTGACGTAATCCACCATGGCCGCCAGGGTGGTGCTCTTGCCGGAACCCGTGGGCCCGGTCACCAGCACCAGCCCCCGTGGAAACATGGAAATATCGCGAAACACCTGGCCGAACCCGAGGTCTTCGAGGGTCAACACCCGCGACGGAATAGTACGAAACACCGCCCCCGCGCCGCGGTTCTGGTTAAAGGCGTTAACCCGAAATCGAGCCACCCCCGGCACCTCGAAGGAAAAATCCGTTTCCAGAAATTCCTCGAAGTCACGGCGCTGCTTGTCGTTCATAATCTCATAGATCAACGCGTGTACCTGGCGGTGATCCATGGAAGGGAGGTTGACCCGGCGCACATCGCCGTCGATACGAATCATCGGCGGCAAACCCGCCGAAAGGTGCAGGTCCGAGGCCCCCTGTTTGGCACTAAACGCCAGTAATTCTGTAATATCCATTACCCGTTCCCATTTTTATTAATGGGCCGCCGACCAGCGCGGCCAGCAAGCGCCCCCAAGTATATGCCTAATATTACCCACAACATCAACGAAGTCACCACCCGACTGCAAAAAAACGCGGCCCAGGCCGGTAGAAATGCCAATGCCATCAACCTTCTGGCGGTCAGTAAGGGGCAGCCCGCCGCGGCTGTAGAAACCGCCTGGCGCGCGGGCCTGCGCCATTTTGGCGAAAATTACCTGCAGGAAGCTCTGCCAAAAATCGCCGCTACCGCGACACTCGACATCGAATGGCATTTTATTGGCCATATACAGGCCAACAAAACCCGGGCAATCGCCGAACATTTCGCCTGGGTGCACTGCCTGGATCGGCTCAAAATTGCCCAGCGACTGTCCGCCCAGCGACCAGCCCACTTACCGCCACTGAATGTCTGCCTGCAGGTCAATATCGACGGCGAGACTAGTAAGGAAGGGCTAGCCCCCGAGCAGGTGGCGCCGCTGGCGCT
>JBFJMM010000307.1:0-1967 GCA_041633885.1 Porticoccaceae bacterium | reverse complement strand
TGGGAACCGGTGTACACCAGCTCGGCAAAAATACTGGCCGCTGGTGTGATGACATAATTGGCATTCAGTTTAATCAGCTCCCGCGCGACGTCCGGCACCCGGTTACCGTCGTACCGGCCGTCCATAAAGCGCGCATCGATATAGGTATAGGTACCGCGCACGTCCACATCCGTCGTCGCCTGCCAACGGACCTCCGTGCTAACGCCGCGGCGGCGGGTATCGTCAAAATTGGTATTGGCCCACACAGCCGTATCATACCCAATCTCATCGCTGTTATTTTGTTCAAACAACGCGATATTCAGCTCGACCGTCTGCCACTGGCGAGAACCACCCAGTTCCCAGGCAACTCCGCGCTGCACCCGCAGAACATTGATCTCTCCGCTGAAAACATTGACATTTTCATCCGCCAGAGGGAAGCGGAACGTTTCGTCCCGATTGAGATGTATACGCCAGTTGTCGCCCCGCCACAGGGCTCCCAGCTGCTGCACGGTGGCGCCCTGATCGTAGCGAAAATTAAAGGGTTCGCTATCGGCGTCTACCCCCTCCACTTCGGAATCCAGTATGGCGTGGCGCACCCCGGCCATCAATTCCAGTCTCTCAAAGGGCGTATACAATAACTGTGCGTATTCACTGCGTTTATCATTCTGGGTACTGCTGGCTAAACCAGGACCGTAGTCCGTGGCAAAATCGTAATCCACCCGCTCAATATCGGCACCTACTGTGAGGCGTATATTGTCGCCACTGAAAATAACCCTGGGATCGAATACTTTGACGCGCCTGGCTTGTACCGAAAGCGAGTAGCCAAAATCTATCAGCGCATCCTCGTCGCGGTCACTGTAGGTCGCCAATAGCTGTATCCCATCGCTGAACTGATGATCAATGCCAGCGCGAAACGCGCGGGTATCCGCTGCGTAGTTGTTGAAACTGGAACCCGCCTGGCGGCGGTCGTCGCGCACGGCATCGGCGGACAGGGCGCCTGTCAGGCGATATTCGCTGTCGGTGTGATGCCCGTCCACAAACACTTCGCCACCCCCGTAGCGGTAACCCACCGCTGTCGAGTAGTTTTCGTAATTCACATTGCTATCGTCCCGGTAAGCGTCGCTGCGATCCAGCTCCGAGGCCAGCCGGTAGTACCAGCCGCTATCCAGCGCACCGCTGTAACTGGCGCGGTAATTTTCCGCGTCGTAACTGCCCCGGCCCACCGCCATCTGGCCTTGGCGTCGGTCGACTTTGCGGGTAATGATATTGATCACCCCACCCACCGCCTGGTCGCCGTACAAGGCCCCGGCGCCACCCTCCAGTATCTCGATGCGCTCCACATCGCTCAGGGCGATAGCGGTAAGATCGGGGCCGCCCAGATCCGAGTTATTTAGCTTGCGCCCGTCCACCAGCACCAACGCATTGGCGCTGGCCCCGAAACCGCGCAGGGACAGGCTGGCATCGCGCCCATTTCCCATGCTGTCGCGCACCTGCACCGTGCCCTGATTGCGCAGCAGATCGGCCACATTGCGCGCCGCGCTATTCTGGATATCTTCCTGGCTTATTACCCGCACCGTGGCCGGTACGCGCTGAATACTGTAGGGAGAGCGGGTTGCGGTAACGATAACTTCTGCGTCAATTGCGTCCGCTGGGGTCTTTTGCACGGCGTTTGCGTTATATGCCGTTAGCGCACTGCCGAACACCGCCAACAGGGTCAGCGTGGATAATTTTCTGATAAACATAGTATGCCTCTGTGATAACAACCATAAACAGAAGCGGGGAGTCACGGGAAAGGGACTAAAAAAGGGACCAGTCACTTCGCGCTAACAACACCGCTGCCACTAAACAAGCGTTGCTATCGCGGACCACCGCCAATACGGCGGTTCGCCTTCAACAGTAAACCCGACCATTGAAAAACAACGCCGCTGCGGCAGGTCTCCTGGCTCTCGGGTCGTCGAAATCACCCGCCTTCCCGACCGAAGTCAGTG
>JBFJMM010000306.1:0-1988 GCA_041633885.1 Porticoccaceae bacterium | reverse complement strand
TAAAGATTGCCAGTCCCAGTAACCCGAAAATGATCGAAGGCACGGCGGCGAGGTTGTTGATATTCACTTCGATAAAATCGGTCCAGCGATTGCGCGGCGCGAACTCCTCCAGGTAGACCGCTGCGGCAACGCCAACCGGTAGGGAGAGCAATAAAGTTGCCGTCAACGTCAATAGAGATCCAATTATTGCACCACCAATCCCCGCCTGTTCCGGCTCGCGGGAATCGCCGTTTACAAAAAATTGCGTATTCCATTTAAATTTAATCAGCCCGCCAGAATGCAACTCGGCGACCCACAGGCGTTGGTCCTGGCCGACCCTGCCGATAAAGGGGCCCGCCGCATCGTCCAGGCTTTTGTAGTAGGTGTCGATATCGTCGTCGGCCAACAGCCAGAGGGTTTGTGTGGTATCCAGCAACTGCGGTTGGCTCCGCAGGCGGCTTTGCAACATATACGGCGCGGCGCCACTGATCAGTCGGGTCAGCGCGCGCCGGTCGGTACGCCCCGATACCGCGGGAAAGCGCTGATACAGCGCCTGTTTAACAATGCCATCAAAATCCGCCAGGGCCCATTGCTGCGCGTCACCGGTATCGGATAACCCGAGAATCTGCCTGTCGTAGGTCACATCGAGCTGTATATACGTCTGCCGAAACGCGCCGTGACCTTTGCCAATAATGTCGACAAATAATACGCCCACGCACAACAATCCAAAACAGATCGCCAGCAACCCGTAGCGACGGAAGCGCCGCTCTGCTCGGTAGCGTCGCGACAGACTGTCGCGAATACGCCGTGCTTTATCCGCGTGATCAGTCATAACGTTCCCGATATTTTTTTACCACGTTGAGGGCAATGATGTTGAGCACCAGAGTCACTGCGAACAGGGCCAGACCCAGTGCGAAGGCCGCCAGGGTTTTGGGACTGTCAAATTCCTGGTCACCCACCAGCAGCGTGACGATCTGCACCGTGATAGTGGTTACCGTATCGAGGGGATTAGCGGTCAGCTTGGCAGCGAGCCCGGCGGCCATGACCACGATCATGGTTTCGCCGATTGCTCTGGACACGGCCAGTAATACGCCGCCAACAATGCCCGGTAATGCCGCCGGAAAAATGACCTGTCGAATTGTTTCCGAGTGGGTAGCCCCCAGCCCCAGAGAACCGTCCCGCAGCGCCTGGGGAACCGCGTTGATGACATCGTCCGACAGGGAAGAAACAAACGGAATGATCATGATCCCCATCACCAGACCCGCGGCCAGCGCACTTTCCGACGACACACTCAAGCCAACAATGGCGCCCGTATCCCGTATAAACGGCGCCACGGTCAATGCGGCAAAAAAGCCGTACACCACGGTGGGTATGCCAGCGAGAATTTCCAGTGTGGGTTTGGCAAAACTGCGCATCCGCGGGCTTGCGTATTCAGCGAGATATACCGCGGACATCAAACCGACGGGCACCGCTACTATCATTGCAATCAACGAAATCAGCAGGGTGCCCACGAATAGCGGCACCATACCAAAGCGGCCGGAGGCGCCGACCTGATCCTCACGGATCGCCGTTTGCGGACTCCACTCCAGCCCCAGGAGAAAATCCAGAGCCGGCACTGATTGAAAAAAGCGCAACGACTCAAACAGCACCGACAACACAATACCCAGCGTAATAAGCACCGCAATGCACGCACTCAACAGCAGGGCAACTTTAAACACCCGCTCCACTTCCTGCCGGGCCCTGCGTTGCGGGGATATTCTCAGCCACCCCCAGGAGCCACCCAGCACCGCCAGAGCGAGTACCAGCGCCCCCATCAATTGTTGACTGATCGCGCTCAACGTATCCAGTTGCGTTGCCGCGACGAGCAGGTGTGGATCGGCCGATTCCCGCTTGAGCGCGCCGCTGGCCAGGTTTTCGATACTGCCCAGCACGAGGTTGCGCTCGGTGGCCGTTTGCGGAACAAGGTGGTCGGGCAACTGGTTGAGAATCAGGGCGTTAATCACCTGCCC
>JBFJMM010000305.1:0-1995 GCA_041633885.1 Porticoccaceae bacterium | reverse complement strand
TCTTTATCCTTGTCTTCGTCCTGCGCTTCTCCCAGGGCACCCAGATCCAGCTCGCCCCGGCTGATGTCCTGCAACGATTTACCGTCGAATTCCGCCAGGTTGGACATGGCCCATTCGTCGATGCGTTCGCTGAGCAGCAACACTTCGATACCCTGTTTACGGAAAATTTCCAGGTAGGCACTGTTGCGGATCGCCGTATCCGAATCCCCCACCAGATAATAAATTTTGTCCTGTCCTTCCGGCATGGCGGCCACGTAATCCGCCAGTGACACCAGCTGTTCTGCGCCGCGGGTAGTGGGGAAACGCAACAATCCGGCGATGCGTTCGCGATTGGCCACGTCTTCCGCCAGACCCTCCTTGAGTACCGGGCCAAACACTGCCCAGAATTTTTTGTAGTCGTCCGGCTGATCCGTGGCCAATTTTTCCAGAATATCCAGAGCGCGCCTGGTCAACGCGCCACGAATACTGTCCACCGCCGCACTGCTCTGCAAAATCTCCCGCGATACGTTCAACGGCAAATCGGCGCAATCCACCACGCCCTTGATAAAGCGCAGATACAGGGGCAGAAATTGCTCCGCGTCATCCATGATAAATGTGCGCTGAATGTACAGCTTGATGCCCCGCGGCGTATCCCGGTTGTACAGATCGAACGGCGCGTGAGCCGGCACGTAGATCAGGCTGGTGTAATCAAGTTTGCCCTCAACCCGATTGTGGCTCCAGGTCAGGGGTTTTTCAAAATCGTGGGACACGTGTTTGTAAAATGCCACATAGTCGTCATCGCTAATGTCCTTGCGCGGCCGCAACCACAGAGCGGTGGCGGCGTTAACCCGCTCATACTCCCTGACCGGAGTGACCGTTTCGGCCTCTTCATCACCATCTTTCCCAGTACTGTCCGCTGGCTGGGCCGCGCCTTCGGGCTTGTACATTTCCACCGGCACCGCGATATGGTCCGAGTACTTTTTAACCAGACTGCGCAGTCGCCAGTCGTTGGCATACTCCTTAGCGTCTTCCTTTAAAAACAGCGTCACGGTGGTGCCGCGCTGCTCCCGCTTGATGGTTTCGACGGTGAATTCCGCTTCGCCTGAGCAACTCCAGCGCACCGCGTCCCCCGGCTTGGCGTCCCCGCGACGGGACTCCACCACCATTTTATCCGCCACCAGAAAACCCGAATAAAAACCTACGCCGAACTGGCCGATCAGGTTGGCATCCCGTTTATTGTCGCCGGTAAGATTACCCAGAAATTCCGCAGTACCCGAATGGGCGATGGTGCCGAGGTTGGCCACCGCTTCGTCCCGGGACATACCGATACCATTGTCGCTAACACTGATGGTGCCCGCTTCCGTATCCACGTCGATGCGGATGTGCAATTCCGTGTCATCCCCCAGCAGTTCAGGATTTTCCAGGGCTTCGAAACGCAGTTTGTCGGAGGCATCGGAGGCGTTGGAAATCAGCTCCCGCAGGAAAATATCCCGGTTGCTGTACAACGAGTTAATCATCAGATGCAGAAGCTGTTTCGCCTCTGTCTGAAAGCCCATGGTCTGTGCCTGTTTTTTTCGCGCCATACTGAATCCCCAAGGTTCGATCAATGGTTATATGCTGGGGGAAGTTATGCGGTCAATCTGCGGTTTTTCAACCTCTGTCGGCACAAAATGGGCGCTATCCGCCCATTATTCTTTATTATCCCCGTGCGGGCAGCTCGGCAACGGCGTGTCCGGTGGCGGACAGCTCGTCGTCCTGATTGGTGGCGACCAGGGTAAATGCCACGTACTTCCTGCCGTCCCGCTCGAATTTATCCGTGACCGTGCCGTTCAGGTACACCGTGTCGCCCTCCGGGTTGTGGCGGCGCACTTCGGAGCGTAGCGAGTGCAGCATGCCGTCATCGCCAATCCAGTTGGTAATCAGGTGGCTCATCCACGAGCAGCGTTCGGGGCCGTAATCGTAGGCCCCTGGCGCACCTACCTTGAGGGCAAACTCCTCCTCCCAGTGCACCCGCTC
>JBFJMM010000304.1:0-1995 GCA_041633885.1 Porticoccaceae bacterium | reverse complement strand
GTGTGACCTGAGTCGCGGGCTGGAGCGGGAGAAACCGAATGATAATGGGGTGATCGCGGGGCATATGACGGATGAAACCTCAAACCGTGGATTCTGGAATCACTACAAACAGGTAATGACCGCCGGGTAGTGGCGGCTTGCCGCGTGGTATAGCGTGACCGTTAATGCCGCTAAAAAATTAATCACTGTCGGGCATTTTGGCTGTCGGACACCGGAAACAAGGTCAATGTAGTGAAGACTCTTAGCACTGAGCGGCGCGATGCGCTGCTGACGTTTGTGACCCACGAAGCGCGCCTCGCCGACGAATCCCAGTATCAGGCCTGGCAGGATCTGTGGGCGGAAGATGGGGTTTACTGGGTACCCCGCAACGATGGCGATTACAGCCCCGACCAGCAGGTGTCCCATCTCTACGACAACTATCGACGCATTCAAACCCGCGTTGCCCAGCTGCAGACCGGCTTTCGCTATTCCCAGGTTCCGGTGTCGCGCATGCGGCGCCTGTTATCCAATCACGAGTATTTTGCGGAAGCGGAGGGGCGGTTCAGGGTGGAAGCCAATTTTTTCCTGCCGGAATTTTCAGTGCAGGCCGTGCACGATTTTCGCCTGTGGTCCGGCCGGGTCACCTATGTGCTGAGCGAGCGCGATAACGGCTATCAGATGCACCTGAAAAAAGTTGTGCTGGTGAATGCGGATGAGCCCATCCCGACACTCGCGTTTCTAATTTAAACTAGCCAATGCAGGGGCGTCCACGGATTACGGGATGGCCTCAATTCGCACGGGAACCCATCGGACTCTGGCCATTGGCGCTGGTGTTATCGAGAGGGTAAATACATGATTCTGGGAGAGTGATGGTGACCGACAAGAATGATGTGCGCCCCTTTACGGGTAAGGAATACCTGGACAGTCTGGGTGACGACCGGGAAATCTGGATCTACGGGAAAAAAGTTACAACCGTTACCGAACATCCGGCTTTTCGCAACCCGGCACGTATGCTGGCCCGGTTGTACGACAGTATGCACGATCCCGACCGGCGGGACGGCATCATCGTTCCCACTGACACGGGAAACGGGGGGTTCACGCACCCGTTTTTCAAAACATCCAATAATCGCGAAGAACTGGTTGTCGCGCGGAATGCAATCGCCACCTGGGCGCGCATGACCTACGGGTGGATGGGACGCTCTCCCGATTACAAAGCCAGTTTTATGGTGACTCTGGGGTTTAATCCGGATTACTACGCCCCCTACCAGGCCAACGCGCAGCGCTGGTACCGCAAAAGCCAGGAGCGCTGTTACTTTATCAACCATGCCATCGTGAATCCGCCCATCGATCGCGACCGGCCACCGGAAGAAGTTGGCGACGTGTTTGTCCACTGCCATAAGGAAACCGACGCGGGGCTCCATGTGTCCGGCGCCAAAGTGGTCGCCACCGGATCGGCCCTCACTCACTATAACTTCCTCGGTCAGTACGGTCCGACCCCCATGGGGGACGGCAAGTTCGCCATCTCCGCCCTGGTGGATATGCGCGCCCCCGGGGTCAAACTGATCTGCCGACCGTCCTACTCCTACCAGGCGGAGGTGATGGGTAGCCCCTTCGACTACCCGCTCTCCAGTCGCCTGGATGAAAACGATGCCATTTTGGTGCTCGACAACGTGTTTATCCCCTGGGAAGACGTGCTGATCTACAACGACTGCGACAAAGCCTCGAAATTTCTGCCCGAATCTGGCTGGGCTGCGCGCTTTGCGCTGCACGGCTGTACACGCCTCGCCGTCAAGTTTGATTTTATCGTGGGCCTGCTGATGAAAGCCGTGGAGATGACCGGCAGCAAGAGTTTCCGCGGCGTCCAGGTAGCCATCGGCGAGGCGGTGTCCTGGCGGCATGTGTTCTGGGCGCTGTCCGACGCCATGTGCCACAACCCGGACACCGGTCCGAGCGGCGCCGCGCAACCCAATCTGGGGGCCGCCATGGCCTATCGGGTACTGGGAACCACGGCCTATC
>JBFJMM010000303.1:0-2000 GCA_041633885.1 Porticoccaceae bacterium | reverse complement strand
TGATTAACCTCAGTGACGAATACGTTGTTGAAAATGGTGGCAACGGCGCGCTGGAAATTCGCAACTGGCTGGTGGCCATGGGCGCTATGCAGGCCAGTGGTGCCGAATTGTTGTGCTACGAACCAATTCCGGAATGGATTACCGGTTGTGGCATTGCCGAACTCAAGGGTGCTGCCTGATGGCAGTGGCGGGTAATCTGGCTGCGGCTTCCGCGTTGCGCTACGAAGTGGAAGAGCTGCTGTACGACTATGTACAGACCATTGACGACGATCGTCTTGAAGCCTGGCCGGATTTTTTTGTGGACGATTGTGAATACACGATTATTCCCCGGGAAAATACCGATTTGAACCTGCCCGCGGCGATTATGTTTTGCGACAGCAAGGGTATGTTGCACGACCGTATTGTGGCGTTGCGCAAGGCCAATATCTACCCCGAACACTACAGTCGGCATATCGTCAGTAATATGCGCGTCACCGCCGCACAGGATGGCGTGATTCACGCTGAGGGCAATTATCTGGTGCTGCAAACCCGCATGGATGGCGACACAAAAATTTATAACGCCGGAAAATACCTGGACGAAATTGTGCGCGTCGACGGCCAGCTTAAATACCGGAAAAAGACCTGTATTTTCGATACCCACCGCATTCAGACCCTGCTGGTAACACCCATTTAACCGTTCGCGAACAGGAAAAAACCATGAGTGCATCGAGATTTGCCGGTAAGTCCGTGATCGTAACCGGCGCGGCGCAGGGTATTGGCCGCGCCTGCGCGCTACGGTTTGCCGCAGAGGGCGCGCGCGTAACCGTGGCGGATCGGGCGCAGGCCCAGGCGCAGCAGGTGCTGGCGGAAATCGAAGCGGCTGGCGGCGAGGGTCGTGTCAGCATTGTCGATCTGGAAACCAGTGCGGGCGCGCGGGCGTTGATGGAGCAGGTGCAGGAAGCCTATGGCCGCATCGATGTGTCCGTGCACAACGTGGGTGGCACTATCTGGGCGAAACCGTTCTGGGAATACCCGGACGAGCAAATTGAAAAGGAAATTCAGCGCTCCCTGTGGCCGACCCTGTGGTGTTGTCGGGCGGTTATTCCCTACATGCTAAAACAGAAAGCCGGCGCCATTGTTAACGTGGGGTCGGTGGCGACGCGGGGTATTAACCGGGTGCCGTATTCCGCCGCCAAGGGCGGCGTGCAGGCCATCACCACCTGTCTGGCCATGGAGCTGGCGGACTACGGGGTACGGGTTAATTGCGTGGCGCCCGGGGGCGTGGATGTGGGTGAGCGGGCCATTCCGCGCAATGTGAGCGCATTGACCGAAGTAGATCGTCTCGGTATGCAGGGGGTATACGACCAGACCCTGCGGGATACCCCGCTGGGGCGGTTTGGCACGCCGGAGGAAGAGGCGGCGGCGATCACCTTCCTTGCCGCCGATGAGGCATCCTATATTACCGGGCAAACCCTCTACGTGGCCGGGGGTGGTATCGGCTGATGCGAGCCCCCCGGTGTATGGGTGGTCAGTTTGCCGTATCCAGCGCTTTGGCCTTGCCCCACACCCATGCCCCCGTGGCGATGATAATCAGGTGAATCACCAGGGTGATCACGGCCAGGGGCACCGCTTGGTAACCCATGGCGCTGTAGATATCCCAGATACCAAACAGAGTTTCCGTTAACAGCACAATGGGAATCAGTGCGCTGTAGTAGCGCAGCGGTTGGCGCGCACCGACCAGCAACACCAGGCCAATGGCCGCGAGGCCGAGACCCACGATCAGCCAGGCATCGAGCAGTAACTGAAATATGGGTTCACCCTGATACAGTTCGACACCGGGGTACATGCCCGCCAATTGGGGACCCCACACAGAGGGCCACAGCAACAACAGATTCAGCAGGTAAAAAATGCCGATTGAGATCATCCAGATACGCAGCGCTTGCATAGGTTCTCCATTTATTTTGAGTGCAGTGATGATAATATACTCAATTACAAATTAAATCGTCGTGGGTGTCCATAGG
>JBFJMM010000302.1:0-2065 GCA_041633885.1 Porticoccaceae bacterium | reverse complement strand
TCAACTGGTGGGCAATCGCGCCAATCGCCACCTGGCGGCAGATGCCCTGCATCCCGATCAGCGTTTGCGTCTGAACCGCTACGCCGGCGCTGTCAACGGTGATGGGTTGGTGCGGTATCTGCAGGAAAGCTATGGGCGTTACCTGGAAAAAATGCTGGCGATCGGTTTGGGCGCGGTGACCCTCAGTTACCGCAAGTTTGAATATATCTACCACGACGTGACCGCCAGGGGCGCTGATTTTGGTGCGCGCTTCGAAACCATGTACAGGTTTCTGAAACGGGATAAACAAAATATGGACGTCGCAGGGGCGACCCCCGACCCCGGCGCGACACCTCTGGCGGCGTGCGAATTGTTTGCAGGGCGCATCATCGCCTGCGATGGGGGCAACAGAAATTTCCTGTTCGTTAAAAGCGGTGTTATGGGGGAAGCGGTCGTGCGGGAAGAGGGTGTGCGATAAGGCTATTGTGGATTAACGGAGGGTTGCCCATGGAACTACCCGCGAGCGGCGGCTGCCTGTGCGGTGCGGTCAGATATCAGGTTACTGCCGAGCCCTTCGGCCACATCAACTGCCATTGTCGGGCCTGTCGACGGGCGACCGGGGGTGCTTTCGCGGCTGCCCTGGCGGTGCCGGCGGATGCGTTTACGATTACCGGCGACTACCGCGAATATGCCTGCACGGGGGATAGTGGCGACCGCGTACACCGCGCATTTTGCGGCCATTGCGGAAGTACGCTGCTGGCGCGCACTACCCGTCTTCCCCACACACGTCTGGTGTTTGCCGCCACCCTCGATAAACCAGAGCAGTTCGTGCCCGCGGTGAATTGTTGGGTCGCGATGGCGCTGCCCTGGGTGCCGCTGGATCCTGGTCTGCCGGCGTTTAAAGGAGATCCCCCGGGGGCCCTTGCGGGTCGCCGCAAGCCAGATTGACCTTGTGGTGAGCGTGAAATCGCGCCGCGCACCGGGGCACATTCAAACGGGAAACCGCCGTGCGCGATCTTAGAAAAACGCCTGAATGCCGGTCTGTGCGCGACCCAGTATCAGTGCGTGAATATCGGCGGTGCCCTCGTAGGTGTTGACCACTTCCAGATTGAGCATATGACGCATCACCGGGTATTCGTCCGAGATGCCGTTGCCACCGAGCATATCCCGCGCCTGGCGGGCGATGTCGAGCGCTTTGACGCAATTGTTGCGTTTCATCATGGAAATCAGTTCCGGGGCGAGCAACCCCTGATCTTTCAAGCGCGCGGCGGTGAGGGAGCCGAGCAGGCCGAGGTTGATGTCGGTTTGCATATTGGCCAGTTTCATCTGAATCAGCTGGTTGGCAGCCAGCGGGCGGCCAAACTGCTGTCGATCCAGGGTGTATTGCAACGCGGTGCGCCAGCAGGTTTCCGCGGCACCCAGCGCGCCGAAGGAAATTCCCAGGCGGGCGCTGTTGAGACAGCCGAATGGCCCCGCCAGGCCCTTCGCGTTGGGCAACAATTGCTCCTCCGTGACAAACACCTCGTCCATCACGATTTCACCGGTGATGGAGGCCCGCAATGCCAGTTTGCCGGCAATCTTTGGCGCCGACAGGCCGTCCATGCCTTTTTCGAGGACAAAGCCGCGAATGGTGCCGTCGTCGGTTTTCGCCCACACCACGAACACATCGGCGATGGGTGAATTGCTGATCCACATTTTGCTGCCGGTGAGACGGTAGCCGCCGGGGACAGCGCGCGCCCGGGTTTTCATGGCGCCGGGATCGGAGCCGTGGTCGGGCTCGGTCAGCCCGAAACAACCGACCCACTCACCCGATGCCAGACGGGGTAAATATTTTTCCCGCTGCTGTTCCGTGCCGTAGGTGTAAATCGGGTACATCACCAGGCTCGATTGCACACTCATCATGGAGCGATAGCCGGAATCCACCCGCTCGATTTCCCGGGCGATCAGGCCGTAGCTCACGTAGTTGGTGGCGGAGCAGCCGTAGCCCTGCAGGGTCGGCCCGAGTAAGCCCAGCGCGCCCATCTCCCGAAAAATATCGCGGTCCGTGTGTTCGTCGCGAAACGCCTGCTGCACCCGTGGCAGCAAC
>JBFJMM010000301.1:0-2091 GCA_041633885.1 Porticoccaceae bacterium | reverse complement strand
TCAAGATTTATAACTCTTTTTATTTCAATGAGTTAAAAAATTAGCTTCAGAAATTTTCAAGACTGTGAAGTAACTTCAGATCCGCGGCGGTATCAATATCCGCGAGGGGCGCCAACTCGCTCCAGCGCCAGGCCAGGGCCTGTAGCTGACCGCGGGTTGCCGCGAGGACCCCCGCGGTCCCCCAGGGGATATCTGAAAACAGCGCTCTATCTACCCGCCGCGCGCCGATCAGCACGTAACCTCCATCCACCGCCGGGCCCAGCACCACGTCATCACCAGCCCTCAAGCGCGCCAACGCCTCCTCGATATGAGTGGCGTTCAGAAAGGGACAGTCACTGCCCACCAGGACCACTCGCGCGTGGTCGGCAAGGGCGGTGGCCAGCGCATGGTACATACGTGCGCCGAGATTGGTTCCGCGCTGGCGGCGTACCGGCCGCCGCGGGCGCAACCCGGCAAAAAAGCCGTCGTAACGAGGTTCATCGGCCCACAGCTCGAAGGCACACAATTGCATTTGCGACAGGGTGTCAAAGGTGTATGTCACCAGTCGTCGGTGCAGGGCGGCACAGGCCTCGGCGTCCAGCGTGGGCTGCATACGAGTTTTTACGCACCCCGGCCGCGGCGCTTTGGCAAACTGAATTACGAGTGCGTCGGGATGGCGACAGCTCATCGCGGACCGTAATATTTTTCCGCAAGCCGCTGGGGATCCGCACCGCAAAAATACGCGAGCCGCAGGCGCCACATCAGCCAGACGGTGGCTAGCACTCCCCGCTCTTCCCAGCGACGACTTGACGTACAGACCGCGCGACTTACCCACAGCGGGCGACCCTGTTTACGCAGCAACTTGCACAGCGCCACATCCTCCATCAGCGGGATTTCCGGATAGCCGCCCACCTGGGCAAATAGCTCGCGGCGCACAAACAAACTCTGGTCACCGGTAGCGACGCCGGTGAGGTAGGAGCGTTGGTTGATGCACCATTCCACCACGCGCAACGCAAGCCCTCGACCGCTTAGTTTCAGTGCGAAATAACCCCAGTTAACCCGGCTGTAGGGCCACGCGAGAACCAGGTCGGAAAATTCTGCCGGTAGCTGAGTATCGGCGTGTAAGAATACCAGCCACTCCCGCCGGGTAGCGCGCGCGCCCCGGTTCATTTGCACCGCCCGCCCCGGCTCGCTGCGCAAAACCTGGTCGGCCAGAGGGCCCGCCAGCACCGCACTGTCATCGCCGCTACCCCCATCTACAACAATCACCTCAAGGCCCTGTTGACGCGGGGTTTGCAACACCGCGAGACAGCGCTCGAGGGCGGTCGCATCATTTAGAACCGGGATGATAACCGCCACCCTGGCTAGCGCCTCACCCGCCAAGCGCGCCACCGCAACTGCTGCCCTGACCCGCCGTGCAGCCGTAACAATGCTCACCAATGGCAATCGGCTGGTCGCAAAAATCCCCGTTCAGCAGGTCGCGCAAATGGGGTTGCGCCCGGTCGTTGGCAAACACCTCGCCGTTACCGCCGGCTGGCATGTGCAACATCTGATTAAAATCGCAGTCGTACAAAAACCCCTGCCAGTCGACACTGATCAGATCGCGACACATGACCGTATCGAGATTGTCCTGACAGTAATTATTTTTCAGTAGCGCCATGTACTCCGTGTAGGCGCCACGCGCCAGCAATTGACTGCCAAAACGACTGATCGGCATATTGGCGATGGTGAACAGGCGATGGAAAGAGATACCGTGCTCACGTCCCAGTCGCTGTTTATATTCAGCTTCGAGGGTGGTCTGGGCGGGAGGTAAAAATGCACCATTGGGGTTGTAGACCAGATGCAGCGGCAATTCCGACAGACGCCCATAACCGAGTGTATTCAGCTCTTTGAGAGCCGCAATACTTTGCTCAAAGACGCCCTTACCACGCTGTTGCGCGACATTTTGCTCGGAATAACAGGGCAGCGAGGCCACTACCGTGACCCGGTGATCAGCCAGGAACTTTGCCAGATCCCGATACCCCGGCTCCAGCAGTATGGTCAGATTGCAGCGATCAATTACCTCGATTCCGGCCACCGTGGCAGCCGCCACCAGTCGGCGAAAGTGCGGAT
>JBFJMM010000300.1:0-2113 GCA_041633885.1 Porticoccaceae bacterium | reverse complement strand
CGGCGTCTCTTTATCGCCTGTCGCCAGCCATTCGTCCTGGGTGATTTCCGCTGGCTGGCGGGCGTCCTGCAACCACACCGGAAGGTTTAGAGATTCCGGAGGCAGTGCGAAGGTGTCGGGTGGTGTCTCGGCTGCGGGGATACTTTGCTGTTGGGGGCTGTTCGGCGTGGCGGACCCATCCGCCGCGGAGCGCTCGGGGGAAGAAATCGTCTCGTCATCCAGGTTACCCGGATCAAAATCGTCGTCGATTAAAAAATCATCTTCCGCGGCACTGTCGGGCGTGGCGGTTTGCGCCTTGTTTGCGAGGGTCTCCGGCAGTTCCGTCAGTTGTTTGCGCGCGTCAAAAATGGTCAGGCAGGCACCACATCTGGCCAGGCCGTTGGCCGCCTGCAGTTGCGCCGGGGATACCTTGAAGGCTACCAGGCAGTTGGGGCAGCGGGTGACCTGATCACTCATACCGGTATTTGCATCCCCTGGTCGGTTTTCCGGTGGCCGCTGTATGTGCTTCTATGGGTAGCATAGCTCGTTACCATTTTACCCCGGCCAGGCGTACCCATTGATCGTTGAAGACCGGTTCGTCAAAGCGAAAATTGTTGCCGTAGGCGCTTATTATGTCGCTGAATTGGGTCTCAAAAATTCCCGAAAGACAGATGCTGCCAGTGGTGGCGACGCACTGTGAGAGGGTAGGTGCCAGTTCGATAAGTGGTGCTGCCAGGATATTGGCCACTACGATGTGCGCATTTACTTCGGGCATATGCTGCGGCAGATGGCAACTGAGGCGCTGGGGAGCAATGCCATTGCGCTCGGCGTTGTCGCGGGTGGCCAGAAGTGCCTGTGGATCGTTGTCAACTGCGAGCACCCGGTCGGCACCCAGTAACAGGGCTGCGATACCGAGAATGCCAGACCCGCAGCCATAGTCGATCACCGTTTTGCCCACCAGCGGCTGGCTGTCCAGCCACTGCATACAGAGGAACGTGGTGGGGTGTGTGCCCGAGCCGAAAGCGAGGCCCGGGTCGAGAATCAAATTTACCGCCGCGGGATCCGGTGGTGTGCACCAACTGGGGCATATCCATAACCGACGGCCACATTGCAAGGGCGCGTAATCCGCCATCCAGGCACGTTCCCAAACCTGTTCGTCGAGGGCTTGCCACGCGCTGGGCGGCAGCGTGCCTGCATAATGGTTTGCCAGCTGCGCCAGTGTGTTACCGGTATCGATATCGGCGGCAAATAGCCCGGTAACCTGTACCTGATGCCATAAAGGGGTCTCCCCGACGCCGGGTTCCAGCACCGGGTCATCCCCGTTGTCCTGTAGCGTCACTGACAAAGCGCCAGTTTCCAGCAGTGCATCCTGCAAAGCGTCGACCTCATCGCGCCCGATAGCAAGGCGCAGTTGCAACCAGCTCATGGCGTTAGTTCCGCGGGCAGATCGGTGCGCTGATCACAGGCCCAGTTTTTTCTCCAGATAGTGAATATTCACCCCGCCGCGCAGGAACTGTGTATCGGTGACCAGGGAGCGCTGCAGGTCTGCGTTGGTTTTAATGCCCTGAATAATCAACTCGTCAAGGGCGTTGCGCATGCGCGCCAACGCGGCCGGGCGATCCTTGCCGTAGGTAATGATCTTGCCGATCAATGAGTCGTAATAGGGGGGCACGGCGTAACCACTGTAAAGGTGGGAATCCACCCGCACCCCATTGCCTCCGGGGGCATGGTAAGCGGTCACCGTGCCGGGGCTGGGGACAAAGGTTTTAGGATCTTCGGCGTTGATGCGGCACTCGATGGCGTGGCCGCGAAAAATAATGTCTTCCTGGGTGAAACTCAATTTTTCACCACCAGCAATCAGCAGCTGTTCCTTGACGATATCCACTCCGGTGATCATTTCCGTAACCGGGTGTTCCACCTGGACACGGGTGTTCATCTCGATAAAGTAGAAATGGCCGTCCTCGTAGAGAAACTCAAAAGTGCCCGCGCCGCGGTAGCCGATATCAATGCAGGCTTTGACGCACGCGCTGTACACTTCCTGGCGCGCTGCATCGCTGACGTCAGGAGCGGGCGCCTCTTCGAGCACTTTCTGGTGGCGACGCTGTAGCGAGCAGTCCCGGTCTCCCAGGTGAAT
>JBFJMM010000299.1:0-2117 GCA_041633885.1 Porticoccaceae bacterium | reverse complement strand
CTCAAAAAAACGTTTCTTTTGCTGCGCCGTACCCGCACGCCAGATCGGCCAGATTCCCAGGTGGCTGTGGGCCGACCAGGCGGACGCGAAACCCTGGCTGACGCGGCTCATCTCTTCGCGCAGGATACATTCAGACACTTTATCGAACCCCGAGCCGCCATCGGCCGCCGGGTAGCGCACGCCGAGCAGGCCGAGGTCGCCCCACTTTTTAAACATTTCCCGGGGAAATTCTTCCGCTTCGTCGGCGGCGCGTGCCAGTGGTGCTATCTCCGCCTGGCAGAATTTACGCACCGTCTCGCGCAGGGCGTTCTGTTCGTCGCTAAAGGTAAAATCCATCGGTTGTTCCTGTGGTGTCGGCGCTGTCGGTGTTAATTAATATTGTCGGTGAATATGTCGGTGTTAGTGCTGTCGGTGCTGGAGCGCGATGTCAGTAGCGCGCTGTCAGTAGTTAGTTGTCCTCGCGCAGGAAAGCGGGAATTTCGCGGCGGTGGAAGGCCTCAAAGGGTTTGGAGTTGTTGTGCTCGGGAACCTCCCAGATGGCCTTGGCGAGGGGCAGGCCGCCGTCGATGCTGAGCACCGTGCCGGTAATATAGGCGGCCGCCGGAGACAGTAAAAACACAATGCCCGCCGACACCTCGTCTTCCAGCCCCTGCCGCTTGAGGGGAATATCGTGTTTGCGCTCCTTGAGGCGCTGCTGGAACGCTTCCGGATACGTGGCCATACCACTGGAAGCAATGGAACCGGGAATCAGGCAGTTGACGCGAACGCCGGCGTGGGCCCATTCCAGGGCGGCGGTCTGGGTCAGATTGACCATGCCCGCCCGCGCGGCCCCGGAGTGCCCCATATTGGGCATGCCAAAGGCGATCAGGGCGGCGATATTGACAATCGAGCCACCGTTCTCCGCCATCCACTGGTTGTACACCTCCCGCATCATGGTGAAGCCGCCGTTGAGGTTGTTGCGGATCACCGCATTCCAGCCCTTGTCGGAAATATCCTTGAGAGGTGCCGGGAACTGTCCGCCCGCGTTGTTCACCAGCCCATCGATACGACCGTGTTGCCGGATAATGGTGGCCACGGTGCTGGCCACGTCTTCGCCATTGCGAATGTCGAGGGCGTAGTAGGCGCTGTCGAAACCATCTTCGCGCAACTCGCCGCTCACTTTTTGCAGCTTGTCGACGCTGCGACCGAGCAATACCACAAACGCGCCGAGGGAGGCCAGTTCGTGGGCGGTGCAACGGCCGATGCCACTGCCGCCGCCGGTAATGACAACGGTCTGGCCGACAAAAAAATTCGCTCTGAAAGCGGAGTTGTACCCGGTTGTGGACGTCATGGTTCAGGGGCTACCGATTAGTTAACGGGTTGGGTGGCGCTGTGTCGGGCGCCGGTGCGCCAAGGCGCAATTATACCCACCCGCGCAATCCACGCTACCGGCGGGTAACGACACAGTGTTTTTTGGATAATAGCAGGAGCTATCCCTTTATTTGCCGGGGCGACACCAGTAAAATTGCCACCCTTTATTTACACGCCCCCGCAAGGATCACCATGAAACCGACATTGAGGCCGGCGAACCCGAATTTTTCTTCGGGCCCCTGTAGCAAACGCCCCGGCTATGATCTCGGCGCGCTGGACATCACCACATTGGGTCGGTCCCACCGCTCCGCCATCGGCAAGGCGGCGTTGCAACGGGCCTGTGACGAAACCGCCGAACTGCTGGGTTTGCCGGACGGCTATCGGGTGGGCGTGGTGCCCGCGTCCGATACCGGGGCCATGGAGATGGCCCTGTGGTCGCTGCTGGGCCCGCGGCCGGTGGACGTGTTTGCCTGGGAATCCTTTGGCGATGGCTGGGTGAGCGACATCACCAAACAGTTGCGCCTGGAAAATGTGGCGGTGCACAGGGCCGACTACGGCCAGTTACCGGATCTGTCCGCCGCAAACCCCGGCAGCGACATGGTATTTACCTGGAACGGCACCACGTCCGGGGTGAAGGTTCCCAACGGCGACTGGATTCGCGACGACCGCGCCGGCTTGACCATCTGCGACGCCACCTCGGCGGTGTTTGCCATGGCGTTGCCCTGGCACAAACTGGATGTGGTGACCTTTAGCTGGCAGAAAGTGCT
>JBFJMM010000298.1:0-2129 GCA_041633885.1 Porticoccaceae bacterium | reverse complement strand
GTAGTGGGTCGCCTCCAGTTGTCCAAAAATTAACGGTACCGCCACCATATATTGCAGGCAATGATCCCGATCCGCCGGATTCGCCAACGGACCGACCTTGGAGATAATACGAACCGCCGACTGGTGGGTGCTGATCACAATGGTTTTGATTTCCTCCAGCCGATCCTTCATCCGCGGGTGCAGAATAACCGCCGCCTCGCACGCGGTCTGGGCGTGGAACTCGGCCGGAAAGGAAACCTTGAACAGAATATTCTCCATCACATAACTGCCGTAATCCCGCTGAAACTTAAACTGCCGCTCCCGCGGCGGCTTAAGCCCGAGGTCCGCGCAGGTATGGCTAAAGCACACATCGTAGAAACCCCACTGGGGCGCGGTCAGCACGCTGGGTATTCCCATCTCGCCGCGCATGGCCATATCCGCCAGACGCACCGCGCGGGACGTGGCATCCCCCGCCGCCCAGGATTTGCGCGAACCCGCGTTGGGGGCGTGCCGATAAGTGCGTAGCGCGGAACCATCCACCCAGGCCTGGGACAGCGCCGCCATAATCTGCTCCCGGTTGCCGCCCATCAATTTGCACACCACCGCCGTGGATGCCACCCGGACCAGCAGAACATGGCACAGTCCAACCCGGTTAAAACTGTTTTCCAGCGCCAGAATCCCCTGAATTTCGTGGGCCATCACCATCGCTTCCAACACGGTTTTCATGGTCAGGGGCGCCCTGCCCGCCGCGTTACACTGGGAAATATAGTCGCAGACCGCGAGAATGCCGCCGAGATTGTCCGAAGGATGGCCCCACTCCGCCGCCAGCCAGGTGTCGTTAAAGTCCAGCCAGCGAATCGTGCAGCCAATATCCCAGGCCGCCTTGACCGGATCGAGACGCAAAGACGTGCCCGGCACCCGCGCGCCGTTGGGCACTACCGTGTCTTTGACAATCGGGCCAAGGTGCCGGGTACACTCCGGAAACTGCAACGCCAATAACCCGCAGCCCAGGGTATCCATCAGACAGTTGCGGGCGGTATCCATCGCTTCCGCAGAGTCGATGGAATAGTTCAACACATAATCCGCAATATCCTGAATCACCCGGTCGTAATCGGGGCGAATATTCCGGTCGGCATTGGGTTGACCATTTGCCGCGACAGGCGCGCTCATACCAGCAACTCCCTTTCAATCATCGGGGCAAGCCCGTATGCAGGCCCCGCCCCTAACTTACGCCCCCCTATTGGCGAACGTCAATACGGGCAGGGGTTCCATGCGGGCATCAGGGGCCAACCCATCGCGCAACCCATCGAAGGGGAAAGCGGTTAAGCGAAAAGGCACGCCATCGTTTAATTTGCGGCAAACCGCACAATCATCACCATCAGCGCGAGAAAGCAGATGATCTGCACCAAATAGAAAATAAAACGTGCCACTACCACCGCATTAGTCTGCACCAGGCACACGTGTATCAACGATTGCACAATACGCGCCACCAGAATGCTCACCGACAGGTAATCGACCGCCACCCCACCGACGCCACTGGCAAACAGGGCGAGCACAATTACCGCAAAAACCGGAAGGTTTTCGACGCAATTGCCGTGGGCGCGCATGGCGCGCTTGTACCAGTCGTCACCCTCAACCTGATCGGCCCGAAAATCGCGTATCGGCACTCGCCCCGTCAGAATGCGACTCCAGCGGTAAACCCCAACCGTGAAAAGCAGTAAAACCACCGTCCAGGCCGCAAACCCGAGCAACATCCACATTGGGACTGTCATAGATTGTCCTCTAACAGAAGATTTGACGCATAACGCCGCGCTAACGGGCTGGCGCTGCGCAGCAGCGACAGTCCAAGACCAGCGCAGCTGGGCTGAGTGTTGAGCGCCTTGTTATGTTTTAGGCTTGGATTCAGGATCATGTTCTGTATTATGTAAACCATTAGTTGGGTCTCCCGCCAACAACATTTGACTGAGTATATTCCGTTCCTCAAGTCTTGGAACGATACCGCCTGTCTCAGCTTCAATCACCGTCACACCATTATTATTAGTAATATTGGCGAAAGCAGTGGCTCGACCCTCTTGATCAATATCTGTGATTAACCAATTACATGTAATCATTTCACCTACATATACAGGGCCTTTGAACCGAAAGTTCAT
>JBFJMM010000297.1:0-2200 GCA_041633885.1 Porticoccaceae bacterium | reverse complement strand
GCGGACAGCGCGAGTCAGCCACAGGCCACCTACCGTTGGAAGATGGTCACCACCTGGCCGAAAAACTATCCGGGTCTGGGTACCGCGCCGGAGTATTTCGCGCGCATGGTGGAGCGTATGAGTAACGGACGCCTGACGGTCAAGGTGTATGGTGCGGGGCAACTGGTGCCCGCCCTTGAAGTGTTCGATGCGGTCTCCCAGGGCACCGCGGAAATGGGCCATGGCGCCGCTTACTACTGGAAAGGCAAAGCCCCGGCCGCAGTATTTTTTACGTCCGTGCCGTTTGGTCTTAACGCCCAGGAAATGAATGGCTGGTTGTTCTACGGTGGTGGTATGGAGCTGTGGCGCAAGGTCTACCAGCCGTTCAACCTGGTGCCCCTGGCGGGGGGCAACTCCGGGGTGCAGATGGCCGGCTGGTTCAATCGGGAAATTAACAGCGTCAGTGATCTCAAGGGATTAAAGATGCGCATTCCCGGCATCGGCGGTGAAGTGATTACCCGGGCGGGGGGCGAGGCGGTCACCATTCCAGGCAACGAGCTGTATACGGCGATGCAAACCGGCGTGGTCGACGCGACCGAGTGGGTCGGGCCCTACAACGACCTGGCCTTCGGTTTTCACCAGGTGGCCAAATATTACTATTACCCCGGCTGGCAGGAGCCCGGTTCTACCCTCGAGCTGATTATTAACAAAACCGCGTGGGATTCCCTGCCCGACGACCTGCAGGCCATTGTCGAGGCCGCCGCCCGCGCCGCCAATCAGGATATGCTGGACGAATACACCGCGCGCAACAACGCGGCGCTGGTTGAAATCGTGGAGAAACACGGTGTGCAGTTGCGGCGCCTGCCGGACGATGTATTGGCTGCGTTGCACAAAATCAGTGATCAGGTCCTGCAGGAAATTGCTGCCAGGGATCCGTTGGCCAAGCAGGTGTACGACTCGCAAAAAGCCTTTCAGAAACAGGTCGGTGCCTACCACAAAATTTCTGAGGAAGCGTACTACGAGGCGCGCGCCCTGGAATAACCGCCGGGCGCTGAGTTTTCCCCGCCCGAGGCACATGCTTCGCAACTGGTGAAGGTACTACCCCGGCATTCCGGGGTAGTACCTGTTGCTGAGCAGGGCGGGTGGGAATGGGCCCAGCGCCCGCCTTAGCGAACCAGGGGCGTCGCGAAAAAATCAAAGAACGCCCACATCAACACCGATGACACCACCAACGTCAGCAGCATCACCGGCGTGCCCTTGCGAAACCAGAGTCCCGGGGTAATCGCCAGGGACGGGTCGTTCTGCTGTTTGGCCATGCGCTCGGAAATAGTGACGATAAATACATTGGCGGTGGACCCGAGATGGGAGCCGTTGCCACCCATGCCGACGCCGATGGCCAGGCTCCACCACAGGGGGGTGACATTGATGCCCTGAGCCTCCAGCCCGAGAATAATCGGTACCATGGCGGCGGTGAATGGAATGTTGTCGATCATCGCCGACAGAATGGCCGCGACCCACATTAACAACAGGGATGCGGTCAGCAGGTCCCTGGTCACAAAGGGTTCGATATAGTGCCCCAGGTATTCCAGAAAGTGGCTGTGTTCCACCCCGCCCACCAGTACAAAAAGCGAGATAAAAAATATCAGCAAGGAGAGTTCGAGTTGTTCGAACGCGCCGTCCATATCGGCGCGCGGCGCCAGAAACAGCAGGGTGGTCAAACCGAGGGCGGCGACCATCCACGCATCCCAGCCAATGCTGTGGTGCAAAATAAACAACACCACCATCAAACCCAGAACGCCGAGGGCGAGAAACCAGGTGCGCTTATCGGTAATGTTCTCCTGCTCGGAAAAATCCGGATGTGCGGCCGGGGCGGCCAGCTCCTTTTTGAATAACAATTTCAGTCCGAACACGGTGGCCAGCCAGGCGGCGAGCACCAGCCCGCCCATATGCTGGAAAAAGGCGTTAAAACTGATGTCCGCGGCGGAGCCGATCATAAGATTGGGCGGATCCCCCACCAGCGTTGCCACGCCGCCGGTGTCGGACAGCAACGCCGCAGTCAGCAGAAACGGAATGGGGTTCACTTTCAGCGCCTGACAGATAAGAATAATCAACGGCCCGAAAATGACCACCGTCGTAACGTTATCGAGGAGCAGGGAAATAACCGTGACCACCGTCCCCATCAGTACCATCAGCAAAAACAGGTTGCCGCCGCTGACCCGGG
>JBFJMM010000296.1:0-2221 GCA_041633885.1 Porticoccaceae bacterium | reverse complement strand
TGACGTCGGCCAGCTCCCGCAGCACTGAGGTAGCAAATACCCCGGGCGGCAGGGCAAAGTTTAACGTCAACCTATCCCGGTCCCAGCGCCACTTCATGGTTTCAAGGGAGATCACCAGTGGGCGGCGCTCCTGGCGCAGGCCGGTGTGCTCCAGACCGTGACACCAGTGCTGCCAGGGCGCCAATATTTCCGACTCGAGGGTTGCCACATCGGCCACGGCCAATGTTCTACCGCGCCCCCACAGGGGTCCGGAGGGTTCCGCTTCGCTCGGCAGGGGTTCACGCCAGCAGCCACGTCTGACGCGCTCCGAGAGGATCAGATTGAACAGATAGGCCCGCGCCGCCGATAGATAGATGCCCTTGCGACCACCGCCGGCCCGGCCGCGCCCGGCGCGCAGCAACTGATCCGCCTGCACTAAATTTCCGGCATCGAACCCGAACCGTTGTGGGCCGAAGTAGTTGGGGACCCCTGACCTGCGCAACAGTTGCAGTCGCTGCTCAAGCACCGCGCGCTCACCGCTCAGGTTGCGTAACACGATGACAAACCGGTTGGCCTGATGGCTGCCACGACGCAGTTTGCGCGGATGCCATCCCTGTTCCAGTATTTCTATGTCGGGTGCGCTGAAATCGTCAACAGCAAACCGTGAACCGGGCACACTGAACCATTGAGTAGTCACGGCGCGACGGTCTTTCATGCCGCTAAACCCGATATCCCACTCATCCACCCCGGCCGCCCGGGCAAGCAGCTGTGCGACCCACCTGGTGTTGTGGTTGCGCTTGCGTATCAGCAGGTACAGGTGCTCACCGGGAGCAAAATCGGTGTGTAAAATTTCATCGACCTGAAAATCCTCGGGCGCCACCCGTATGTCCGCAGTGCAGGCGGTTTTCCCATAGGCATACGCGAATGCCGTGGAAAATGGACCCTCAGTAATGGCCCGCCCCCAGATAGAACACATCCAGCACGGTGCGCGTGGCGTCCGCTATCCGGACAATGCGGTCGTCGATACGGTGGACACTGGTACCTTCCGGCCCGCGCCGCAAACGCCCCAGAATATCCTCCGGCAGGCTCTGTGCATGACTATATACCTGCAGATCGATCACTTCGCCGCGGGCGACTTTGGCCTGCCATCCCGGAGGCAATTCTCCGCCACGCTCCAGCTTTTTGCGCAGTCCGGGCGGTAAATGTTTGGGTTTCTTACCACCCGCGGCATAACCCTCGCGACCCAGATAGTCGGCCAGGACGGCGCGCTCAGCGGCGTCAAATACTTCCCTGCCTGCCGCACCGACCACGGCGCCCACGGCCTGTGTTACGGATCCCATCCGCTCCTCCGCCTCGTGGCCACCCCAGCTGTGGCCGATGCTCCCCACCAGCAGGATCGCCATACCAATTATTCGCTTCATCGCTACCTCCCTCCCGACATTGTCACACCCCGCTGCAATCTGAAACAGGTGCCACAGTTAGTCTGCCAGCCTTACCGGCGGCTGGATACTACAGAGTTTCAGCATTGAGAACTATCACCTATTTGCCACGCGCCTGTTGCAACGCGGACGGCAAACGTTATGATAAGCGGCCAAAAAGCCCGTCCCAACGGGTCGCGGCTATTTTCTTTAACAACAAGATTTTACAACAGGCGTAATGCATGGTTTGTTTCAATCATTATGGGAAGTGTTTTCCCCTCTTTGGCGCACTACTGCTTTCAGTTTTCCTCGGCGGCTGCCAGACCTCGCAAACGCTCCCCGCGCCGGCGCCCGAGCCGGTGGTGGTTGAACCAGCGCCCCCCTGTCCGGCACCCGAACCCAGCCCCCCGACCGCGCCGACCGCGCCTCTCGAATGCCCCGAGATTGAACCGCCGGTCTGCCCGGTGTGCCCCGCTGCGCGGATCGGCACTAAAATTGTGCTGGGTGAAATCGAACAGGTCGTCGTCAAATCAGCGGGGCTGCCGCGGGGCGTAAAATATCTGGCGCGCATCGATACCGGCGCAACCAGCACCTCTCTTCACGCCACCAACATCACCCGTTTTGAACGGGATGGAGACAAATGGGTACGCTTCGACATCGACAGCCCCCGCGACGAGGACATAATTACCCTTGAGCGACCATTAGTACGCAGAATCCGCGTCAAACGGGAAGAACAGGACGACCGCCGTCTGGTGGTGGTGCTCACCCTGGAGCTGGGCAAAATTGTGCGCCATGTTGAGGTATCGCTCACCGACCGCTCAGGA
>JBFJMM010000295.1:0-2241 GCA_041633885.1 Porticoccaceae bacterium | reverse complement strand
CGCGCACAATAGACGGTGCTGCGCTGTCCGATAACCCTGTTTTTTAACGTCGACCGGCAAACGCCGCAGGCCTTACCGGCGCGGCCGTACACGTGCAACTGCTGCTTAAAGTAACCCGGTTTGCCATCCCCACCCACAAAGTTGCGCAGTGTCGTGCCGCCCTGCTCAATAGCCTGGCTCAATACCTGGCGGGCAGCGTCCGCAAGAGCGCCGTAACGGGCGCGGGAGATATTGCCCGCTGCCCGCAGTGGGGACACCCCGGCCATAAACAGGGCTTCTGCTGCATAAATGTTGCCGACGCCTACCACCACCTTGCCATCCATCAAAAACGCTTTCACCGGGATTGCCCTGCCCCGCGCGCGCCGGTACAGGTAATCGCCGTCGAAGTCTGCGGACAAGGGCTCCGGGCCGAGATCGCGGAGCAGGGGATGAGCGCTCGGATCCCCTGCCACCCACAGTGCCAGGCCAAATCGGCGCGGGTCATTAAAACGCAGCACCGCGCCTCCCGAAACGGCGACGTCCAGATGATCGTGCCGCCCGGGCGCGGTGCCCATGGGGACGATTTGTAAGCTGCCCGACATACCGAGATGCAGCAGTAGATGGCCGTGCCGGAACGCCACCAGTAAATATTTACCGCGCCGCCTCAACCCGATAATTTTCCTGCCGCCCAAGATCTCCGGCAATAAATCCGGAATCGGCTGGCGCAGTGCTGAGTTGCGCACCACGACCGCAGCCACGCGCCGACCCACAATTGACGGGCCAATCCCCCTTAAAGTGGTCTCTACTTCAGGTAACTCCGGCATGGTAAACTCGAATTCTTCTGCAACTAGATTTCTGGCATACTAGGGCAACTCAAGCGACGACACCACCTGGGCAAGCGACGGGCACGCCGCAGGGGATACACGGCCCCGACAGACAAATACCAAGAGGAAGAGGAAACGTGCTATGGCTTTAGGTAGACGTCGTACCGAAGAAGAGTCGCAGATCGATCTGACACCGATGCTGGACGTGGTGTTCATTATGTTGATTTTTTTTATAGTCACCGCCTCTTTTGTGAAAGAGACAGCCATCGACGTCAATCGCCCCCCCACCACGGATCAGCCGCCGGATCTGGATAATCGCAATATTGTATTTCGCGTTACCGAAGCAAACGATATCTGGCTCGAAAGTCGGCGTATCGACGTGCGCGCCGTGCGCGCCAACGTGGAAAGGCTGCACGCGGAAAACCCCGAGGCCAAGGTGGTCATTCAGGCCCACCCGAAATCTAAAACAGACACCTACGTCAGAATTTCTGACCAGGCGCGGGAAGCCGGGGTTCTGGATATTTCTCTGGCAACCAGCGCGAAATAGGCGAGCCAGGCCCACAAAAAAACCCGGCTACCGCCGGGTTTTTTTGTTTGCGCACCAATCTGCTTATTCGAAACCTGTCTCGTTACAGACCCCGTGCTGCCGGTTACGCGCGGCTACTTGATTTTCGCTTCTTTGTAGGCAACGTGCTGGCGAACCACGGGATCGAACTTCCTGATCTCCATTTTTTCCGGCATAGTGCGCTTGTTTTTGGTCGTTGTGTAGTAATGTCCCGTGCCCGCGCTGGACACCAACTTTATTTTGTCGCGATTTGACTTGGCCATCAGTTAACCCTCGTGAACCTGTTAAATTCTTCCCGATTAGATCTTGTCGCCGCGCGCCCGAACATCGCTCAACACCTGATCGATACCGCGCTTGTCGATAATGCGCAAACCCTTGTTGGAGACCCGCAATTTGACAAAGCGGTTCTCAGAGGGCACCCAGAACCGATGGGTATGCAGGTTCGGCTCGAACCGACGCCGGGTTCTGTTCTTGGCGTGGGATACATTGTTACCACTCATCGGCCGCTTGCCGGTGATCTGACATACTCTGGACATGGTTTTGCCTCTGGCTCAGCTTAAAAATTGACGTCTTCACTCAGGCCGACGTATTTACTCACGCAGTATTGGCGCAAAAAGCGGTGGAGGCGCAAACCGACGATCCCTCCACCAACCCGGCGGCAGGCCGAGCCCTGCAAACCACCCGCAGAAAATGAGGCGCGTTTTATACCAGAGCGGGGCCGGGAAATCAAATCTGGAATCCTTACACATGACCCCGATCAGCCAACGATACCGTGTCGCCTGCCCCCACCACCAGATGATCGAGCACCCGCACGTCTATCAGCGACAAGGCCTCTTTCAGACGCTGCGTGATACGAATATCATCCCCACTGGG
>JBFJMM010000294.1:0-2251 GCA_041633885.1 Porticoccaceae bacterium | reverse complement strand
GGTGAGGACGCTTTGGGACGTTGCAAATGGCGGACCGGACGGGACTCGAACCCGCGACCTCCGGCGTGACAGGCCGGCATTCTAACCAGCTGAACTACCGGTCCGTTACTGCACTGAAATAGATAAACCGACTCTGCGGTACTCGCGCCCGGCGCAGTGAAAGATGGTGGGTGGTACAGGGGTCGAACCTGTGACCTACGGCTTGTAAGGCCGTCGCTCTACCAACTGAGCTAACCACCCATCGGTTACCACTGGCACTGAGATTACAACAAACCTCGCGCTTTTGGAGCCATTTGGAACCACACTCGGGGCGCCAAAAAGCGAGACGCGCATTCTACCGAAATCTCCTGCACTGTCAAACGCTTTGCCCGTCTGGACTATACTTTGCGGGTGCTGCCGATTACCATGAGCACCCGATTAATACCGGCCACCGCATCAGTAGATCATGGAAATATACAAGTCCTTCACCTTTGAGGCGGCCCACCGCCTGCCCAACGTTCCGGCGGACCACAAGTGCGCGCGACTGCACGGTCACTCCTATAAAATTTCAGTCTATGTCGAGGGGTCAGTGGGTGCGGAGAGCGGCTGGGTCATGGACTTCGCCACCATCGGCGCGGCCTCAAAACCGGTTTTCGAACAGCTTGATCATCGCTATCTCAACGACATTCCCGGTCTGGAAAATCCCACCAGCGAAAACCTGGCGCGCTGGATCTGGCAACGTATGCGACCCGCGATTCCGGGCCTCAGTCGGATCGCCGTACGGGAAACCTGCACCAGCGGCTGTGTCTATCGCGGCGACTAACTCGCCGCCAGACATGTTAATGGGCCGCGGGCAACCGGTTGATCACCGTCGACGGTAACATGCTAAGCACTAGCCTACGGCACGGGTGCCAAAACGCGGACAATAACAACAGCGCACTGCCCACACAGAGTGCCGCGAGGGCAAAACCAAGACTCACCACACCGTAGATCTTCAACAGCGAGCTAAATGCGTACAGGACATACGCCAACGCCGAGACCATCAGCGCGCGGCGATCGATGGCCACCGACACCAGCCCAATGGCAATATACAACGCCAGCACCACACCGCCCTGGAGCATACTGGGTTGCGTGTCGGAAAACGCCACCGCGCTGAATACCGGGTGAACCAGCAAAGGCGCGGCCAGCAGGTGTAGCCAGAACGCCACATCAGAGCGGCGCGTGAGGCGCACTTTATCGCCGATGTCCCACCACATGGCGGAGGTAAACACCGCGATGCCCGCCACAAATACAAAGGACAGCAAATAGTCCTTCATTTGCGGCCACGCCACCATCAACCCACCGACCAGGGTGCCCACCAGAGCCGCGGTGCCAGCCGCAACAGTGACGGGAACCCGAAAGCGCAGCCAGTGACACCAGGCCGCCAGGGCAGCGCCGCCGCTGGCAATGTAACTGGTCTGCGCACCTGTCACTGAGTAAATGGCATAAAAAATACAACCGACGAATGCCAGTAACAGCACAATGGCCGGTAGCGCCATGCGCCGCCGGCGTACAAAAAATTCAGCGCATCCCCAGGCGGCGCCCGCGGCCCCCAACGGACCCAACCAGGCCGCAAACGCCGCACCGATCCAGTTCACCGAAACCAGTAATAACGTACAGGCGATGACCACGAAAATATCGTTGAACCCGGTAATCAGCCTGAAATGCTCCTCGTCCACCGCCGGGGAGTAATCCCGGTGTGCAACATGTGCTCGAAACGCAGCGGCGGTCTGCGCGCTCATGACCCCGGCCTGAACCGCTGAATCAAGATCATCTTCGTTGTACATCAGCTCTCCTCTGGGCAGGGTACGGACATCCGCCTGACTTAATTCGCCGCCAAGATTTACCCGTGGGGAACAATCACTGCCTTTACCGTATCCATGCGCGCCACCGCCTCCAGCGCGTTTTGCGTATCCGCCAACGGGAAGCGATGGGTCACCGCCTCCGCCATGGGAAATTGCAGGTGGTGGCGCTGCGCCACCTGAATCGCTCCGTACACATGGGGAGACTGAAACAACGCCGTGCCGATGATGCGAATATTATTGTTATTGATATAGCGCGGCTCCACAGCCACCGTCCCCGGCGCGGACCACAGGCCCACAACCAGATAGCGACCGTTTCTGGCCACCAGTTTTATCCCTTCGCCAAAGGCCTCCACAACTCCCGCCGCCTCGATGACCACCTCGGCACCCAGCCCACCGGTCAACTCCCGCACTTTTTGCGTCCGCGCGCT
>JBFJMM010000293.1:0-2252 GCA_041633885.1 Porticoccaceae bacterium | reverse complement strand
AGCGTGTAGCCAGCGGCGTGAATTAACAGTGGCTGGACCTGTAACCAGTCCAGCAGGTCCGCGCAATCCGGCGCGTCCAGAATCTCTTCCAGAGTGTCTCCCGGCATAGCGCCGCATCCGCGTCGCGCGACCGCCAGCAGATGCAGATCGTGGTTACCCAGCACCATGCGAAAACTGGCGCCCAGGCTTTTTACGTAGCGCAGGGTTTGCAAGGAGGCCGGACCACGATTAACAAGATCGCCTACCGACCACAGTTGGTCCCGGGGTGGATCAAAGGCTACCTGCTGTAATAGCCGCTGCAGAGGATCGAAACAACCCTGCACGTCGCCGACCACGTATATGGTCACCGGGTGCGGCTGCTAGTGCAGTACACCGGGTGCCGCCAGAAGAAAAGGCGGAATCGGTGCATCGAACATTTCACCATCGTTGCCGAGCATTTGATAGCTGCCCTCCATGGTGCCGACTTCGGTATCCAGTACGACACCGCTGGTATAGCGATAGGCGTCGCCTGGCAAGATAGTGGGCTGTTGCCCGACCACGCCGATACCCTGTACTTCCTGACGCGCTTCGTTGGCGTCGGTAATAATCCAGTGTCGGCTCATGAGTTGCACCGGTTTAGAGCCGTGGTTGGCAATGGTGATGTGGTAGGCAAAGGCAAAGCGGTTGCTGCCGGGTTGGGACTGGTCGCTGAGGTATTGGACCTTGGCGGTAACCTCTATCGGGCAGTGAGACAGCGGGTTGTTCATAACAAACAGCTCAATTGATTGGAGAGTTTAACAAAATCGGTAACGGACAGGGTTTCCGGGCGGGCCTTGAGATCGACGTCGAGAGATTCGGCAAGCTCTGTCGTGACCAGTGATTTCAGGCAATTGCGCAGGGTTTTACGGCGTTGTTGGAAGCAGGTGTTGACGAGGCGGCGGAAAAGCGCGGGATCGTTGGCGCTGAACGGCATGGGACGCAGGGGTGTCAGGCGCACGAAGGCGGATTCAACTTTTGGTGCGGGCGCGAAAGCGTGTGGGGGAACCGCGACCAGCGCGTCTACCCGGCAGCGATACTGTACCGCGACACTCAATCGCCCATAGTGTTTGTTGCCAGGGCGCGCTGCGAGTCTGTCGACTACCTCTTTTTGCAGCATAAAGTGCATATCCGCAATATGATCGGCGTAGCTGAGCAGGTGAAAAATCAACGGCGTGGAGATGTTGTAGGGCAAATTACCGACGATGCGCAGCGGTTGCGATGCTGCAAACAACGAGGAGAAATCAAATTTGAGTGCGTCGCTTTGGAATATCTGACAATTTGTGTAGTGGGCAAATTTTGTTTGCAATGCGGCCACCAGGTCCCGATCGAGTTCGATCATTTTCAGCGTCGAACAGCGGGCCAGTAGTGGCGCGGTGAGGGCGCCCTGGCCAGGCCCTATCTCTACCAGATTATCCCCGCTACGCGGCGCGATGGCTGACAGAATGTCGTCGATGATGTGTTGATCCACCAGAAAATTCTGTCCGAATCGCTTGCGCGGACGATGATTGAGGCCGTTCATGGGGAGGGTGCCCGTGTCGCCATGGTGACTGCATAGTCCAGCGCGGCGAGTAGACTGCCGCCAGTGGCCTGACCGCTACCTGCGAGTGACAATGCCGTGCCATGGTCGACGGACGTACGAATGATCGGCAGGCCGAGGGTGATGTTGACGGCTTTGCCGAAGCCAACATATTTCAATACCGGCAGACCCTGATCGTGAAACATCGCCAGTACGGCGTCGGCCTGTTGCAGATACTTCGGTGTGAATAAGGTATCAGCGGGTAGTGGGCCCTGCAGATTTATGCCCTGTGTCCGCAGACGGTCCAGCGTCGGGGTGATGATGTCCCGCTCCTCGGTACCGAGATGACCGCCTTCGCCCGCGTGGGGGTTTAACCCGCACACCAGAATGCGCGGTTGCGCGAGACCAAATCTGTGTTGCAAGTCGCGGTGCAAAATAGTGATAACCTTGTGCAGCAGCTGCGGCGTGATGCTCTGCGCTACCCTGGCGAGGGGCAGGTGGGTGGTAGCCAGGGCGACCCGCAGTCCCTCGGTGGCCAACAGCATAACCACATCGGCCGTATGGGTTAACGCCGCCAGATATTCGGTGTGGCCGCTGAACGCAATGCCGGCGTCGTTAATCACTCCCTTGTGAACGGGGCCGGTAACCAGAGCGGCGCAATCGCCCCGCTCGCAGTCGCGGGTGGCCTGTTCCAGACTTTGAAGTACAAACGGGCTGT
>JBFJMM010000292.1:0-2268 GCA_041633885.1 Porticoccaceae bacterium | reverse complement strand
GGGCAGAGGGCGCTCGTAGTCAGAGCGCCTTTTTTTGTGCGTCTCGGATTGTCCTGGGCTGATCGTTAATGACTGCTTTGGTCCCGTGCGGCGACGCGATAACCGAGGGCCTCGGTAAGGTGCGCCGTGCTGACGCTCGCGCTGACCTGGAGATCGGCAATTGTGCGAGCGACTTTCAGAATGCGGTGATAGGCGCGGGCGGATAATCCGAGTGTGTCGATGGCGCGCTGCAGTAACGTCTGTTGCGGCTCATCCAGGGCGCAGATTTTGGCGAGCTGGGTGTGGCTCAAACCGCTGTTAAGCACATCCTGGCGCGCAATCTGCACCCGTCGCGCGGCGCTAATGCGCTGGCGAATAGCGCTGTTGCTTTCCCCCTCGTGTCCTGCTGCGGTGAGATCCCGTTGCGGTACCGGGCGCACGGGCACCTGCAGGTCGATGCGATCCAGCAGGGGCCCTGAAATGCGGTTCTGGTAACGGTTGACCTGATCTGGCGTACAGCGACAGCGGGCGCTGCCGAAATACCCGCAGGGGCACGGGTTCATGGCGGCCACCAGCATAAAGCGAGCCGGGTATTCGGTGCGCGCCTGAATGCGGGAAATCATCACCCGTCCCGATTCCAGCGGTTCGCGCAACACCTCCAGCACCCGGCGCGGATACTCGGGTAATTCGTCGAGAAACAATACGCCGCCGTGGGCCAGGGATATTTCTCCCGGGCGGGGCGAACTGCCGCCGCCCACCAGCGCCGCCGCCGAAGCCGTATGGTGAGGAGCGCGAAAGGGACTCTGATAAAAATGCTCCCGCAAACCGTAGCCGGCAACTGAGTAAATGGTCGCCACTGTCAGAGCGGTGGCGTCGTCCAGGGCGGGCAGTATGCCCGGCAGGCGACTGGCCAGCAGCGTTTTACCTGCCCCGGGTGGGCCAATCAGCAGTAGATTGTGATGCCCCGCGGCGGCGATCTCCAGGGCCCGCTTGGCCTGATGTTGACCGATAATATCGCTGAGGCTATCCGCCGTTGCCGCTGCATCAGGGGGGTTATAGCTCGGTTGCGGGAGATCCGCCGCACCACGCAGGTGCGCGCAAACTTCGAGTAGATGAGCGGCCGTAAACATGGGTGTTGTTTTTGCCAGCGCGGCCTCGCGACCATTGGCCCCGGGTAAGATCAGACGATGTTGATCCCGCCCGCAGGCAAGCGCCGCGGGCAACACACCGTCCACGGCGCGCAACTCGCCGGACAAAGCCAGCTCCCCGATAAATTCATAATCCGCCAGACTCTCGACAGGTAATTGTCCCGAGGCGGCAAGAATCCCCAGGGCGATGGGCAGGTCGAAGCGACTGCCCTCCTTGGGGATGTTCGCCGGGGCAAGGTTGATGGTGATGCGCCGTGGCGGAAACTCGAAATGGGCATTGAGCAGGGCGCTGCGTACCCGGTCCTTGCTTTCCTTGACCGCGGTTTCCGGCAGGCCGACGATGTTCAGGCTCGGGAGTCCGTTGGACAGGTGTACCTCGACGGCGACCGCCGGGGCGTTTATACCGATTTTGGCGCGGGTGTGAACAAAGGCAAGCGTCATGGTTGGTTTTCTTCCCTGAAGTATGTTTATGCGGCGCTCCGGCCGAGTTTGGGGGACCAATATCTCTGCGTAAAAGTCGCTGTTATTCGCTACGGCTATTCACTATGTGGCGACTGTTTCGGCAGCTGCTGTTGCAACTCTCGGACCGTCTGTTCCAGCCGCTCGAGGGTTTCCCGGGCACGGGCCAGTACCGCGCACTGGGCGTCGAACTCTTCCCGGGTCACCAGATCCATCTTGTCGAAGGCGCTGCGGGCCACCCGTCGAATCTGCGCGCGCATTTCGTTGTCCACGGACGCCAGATCCTGACCCCACAGGGATTCAAACCTGTGCATAAATTCGTTAAACAATTCGCCGGGGTTCATGCGGAATATCCATTTCAACGGTTCACCGGGAGGATTTTACCTCCCGATGCCGGAGAGCACCAGCAGCGGGTCAGCAAGATTATTTCCCTAACATGGTGCAGTACCCCATTGGTTTGGGGAAAACGCGCACAAATACGGTGCGTATTGCCTGGAAAACCCCCTCTATCCCCTGTTCTTCAGGTTGGCACGTGTTCTGCATTGGAACATCGCAAGGTTGGTGATTTTACTCCCGACAGTGACGTCGCAAGGGGTGGCGAAGCAGGACTTTTTTTGTTTGCCGACTTACAGCCTCTTGCAAGCGAACCTTCTCGTAACCCGCGACTGCCGTGTGGGTCGCC
>JBFJMM010000291.1:0-2334 GCA_041633885.1 Porticoccaceae bacterium | reverse complement strand
TTCTCCAGCTTTTACTTCAATTTCAGTTGTCATATCAGGAATAGCCCAGTATTCATTTTGCAGTATGGCCAAATTATACTTTCTCGGAGGCGGCTCGATGACTACATATGTACCATTTCGTAATTCTCCTGCAATTTCGCCATCTACTGAAATATTAGGATACGCTTTCAGCCAGAATTTTTTGTAAGGCCGATACACATAAATCTGACCATTCGTTGCATTCAGTGATTCTAGTCCAGCGAAAGGCTGACCTCTTTGGCCTCCAAAGCCCGTACCGGTGCAGCCAGTTAGCAATAGTGCGCTCAGAAGTAAAATTTTTATGCTTCCCACGCGACGGTGTAACTTGGACGCAGTCGTCCAATAACGAGCCAAAAAGAGGTTAAGCAGATTCTTGTAAATAGGCTTTATTTTCATTGTGTTGCCAGTACTTCCTTGTGACGATGCCAGTAGCATAATTGTCAAGTTTGCCGATTTCAATCGCTATATTCTTCCCGTACCAATCGGGTACCGGAGCTTGCCATAGGTGCTTGATCCAGAAAAAATGGCTGGCCCCGAACCTTCACGGGGGCCACTGGAAGTTTTCCAATAGCCGCCTCCGGCGGAGGCAGGTTTTCGAATACGCGGCAGTAGAACACGCGGCGAAGTCGTCTAACGGTGTGCAACTAGTGGCGATGTCCGGCCTTTGATTACCAGCTGTTGCGCAGTTCCCGCAATTTCAAAAACACGGTTTTCTCATCCGGGTCGTCCGGCAGGTCGGGAAACGCTTCCCGCAGGCGCGCGATGAGGGTCGGGCTGTGTAGACGGAAAAATGCGTTGATGTCTTTTTCCAGCGCCAGGGTAGAAACCAGTGCGGCCGCCGGGTCTTGCTCGCGGGTTTTGGCCAGCAGCGCCTTGGCGTTTGCGTTATCCGGCTCCCGGTCGAGGGTGAATTCGAGGTTATTGGTGATGTAATCGTGGCCGGGGTAGACGCGGGTTGTGTCGTCCAGTTGCGCCAGTTGCCGGGCGAAGGTCTGGTACAGCTCTTCGGGGTGGCCGCCGTGGTGGCAGTTGCCGGCGCCCGCGTTAAACAGGGTGTCGCCGCTGAACAGCCCCGGATTGTCGGTTTGCGACAGCAGGCACACATGACACATGGTGTGTCCGGGGGTATCGAGGGCCAATAATTCCACGCTGCGGCCCACCTTGATCACATCCCCTGCGGCGAGGCCACGGTCCATCCCCGGGATGCTGCCCCCCGCGTTTTTGTGGGCCAGTACCTTCGCGCCGGTGGCTTTGACGATGGCGTCGTTGCCGCCGGTGTGGTCAAAGTGTTCGTGGGTGTTGACGATCTGGGTAATCTGCCAGCCGTTGTCCCTGGCCACGTCCAGGCACATTTGGTGGGCCAGGGGGTCGATGGCGAGGGCCTCGCCGTTTTCCGGGCAGACGATCAGGTAATTGAAATTGCGGTAGTCGTTGCCGGTCCATATCTGTTTAACGATCATACAGTCACCTCAATATTTGCGCCCTACGATTTGCGCCCCCGCGGCCGGTGGCCGTCGGGGATCAGGATGCCAGTTGTTTTATCAGCGCGGGGCGCTGCTCGGGGGCCACGAAATCAAACGACAGGGTCACCCGGTCCACCAGCCCGGTATAGCGTTCCTTGATGGACGGCACGATGGTATCCGGTTCCCCCACCACCGCGAAGGTATCGAGGATATCGTCGTCGATCAGCTCGCCCATTTCCTCCCAGCGGCCCTGCTTGGACATCATGGTCAGTTCGGGCTGCAAATCACCCCAGCCGTGGGTTTCCAGCACCCGGCGGTAGGCGGGGGTGGAGGCGTAAAACGCGATACGCTGCTTGATGGCTTTTTTGCTTTCGGTAAAGGCTTCCGGAGTTTGTCCGGACACCACAAACACCGGGTAGGACAGCTCGAAATCTTTGCGCGACAGGCCGCGGGCCGCCAGCCCCCGTTCAATGATGGGCAGTGTGTGCTCCCGCAGGTAACGGGCGGACGTGAGCGGATGCACCAGCATGCCTTCACACAGGTCGGCGGCCACCTCGGTCATCATGGGGCCAACCGCCGCCAGAAATACCCGCGGCGGGCCGGATTCGCTGGGAGTTGGCGTGAACACCGGGGTCATCAACGTGTGACGATAAAACTCGCCGCGAAAATTCAGGGGTGTACCGTCGTACCAGTTGGCCCAGATGGCGCGCATGGCCTGAATCAGTTCCCGCATGCGCGGGGCGGGTTTGGACCAGGGCATGGAAAACCGGTTCTCGATATGGGGCCGTATCTGGGAGCCGATACCCATGATAAAGCGGCCCCCGGAGTAACCGTTGAGGTCGTTGCCGATGGC
>JBFJMM010000290.1:0-2341 GCA_041633885.1 Porticoccaceae bacterium | reverse complement strand
TGGCGCTGGGGGGGTCTAACATCAGTCAGCACGAGCTGAGCGCATTTTTTCGCAAACCGACCCACCGCCACTACCGCGTCTGTCAGGATCAGATTCTGCGCAACTTCCTGCAGGGCCTGCAACGCACCTATCGTCCCGATACCGACGCGAAAAAATCTTTCATATGGGCGGATGCGCTGGAAAAATCCGTGCAAAAACTCAGCGAAAAGTAGGTGGTCCGCCGGTACGTCGCGTTACATAAACGTGGCGGGGTCCAGCTCGATATGTGTGTTGGTGCCGTCCCAGGCAGCTAGCGCATCAACCTGTTTTTTCTGCTCCGCGCTTAAACGCCAGGATTGTGCGGCAACATTCTGTGCAATCTGCTGCGGGTTGGAGGTGCCAGCAATAACAGATGTAACGGCGGGTTCTGCCAGCAGCCAGGCGATGGCAAGTTCGAGTACGCTGTGCCCGTGGTCCTCGGCAAAGGTCCTGAGTCTGGCCAGCAGGGCTTCATTTTTTTCAGTGCGGCTGATACGGATGATGGGACTGCCCCTGGCGCCCCGCGAATTGTCCGGCGCTGGCTGGCCGGGCTGATACTTGCCGGACAAAAAACCGCCAGCCAGCGGAAAATAAGGCAAAAAACCAAACTTGAATGCCCGGCAAAAGGGCAGCGTTTCCAGCTCCACGTGACGATGCAATAAACTGTACTGATTCTGGCAGGAGACAAACTTCTCTAATCCGAGGGCTGTCGAGATATGTAGCGTGTCCCGCATGCGCCAACTGCTGTAGTTGCAGGATCCCAGATATCGGACTTTGCCTGCTTTGACCAGGTCGTCCAGCGCCCGCATTATTTCTTCCTGTGGAACCCCCGGCGTTACAAAGTGAATCTGGAATAAATCAATACGATCCGTGCGCAGCCTGGTCAGGCTCGTTTCACAGTGGGAGCGAATGCGCTGGCGCGCCGATTCTCCGTCGGCAAGTTTCATCAGGTGGAATTTGGTGGCGATAATAAACTGCTCGCGCCGATCCTCAATGGCAGCGCCAATAAATGCCTCGCTCTCGCCCTGCCCATAGATGGCCGCGGTGTCAATAAAGTTGATGCCCTGGTCCTGGGCGAAGTGAATATTTCTGATTGACGTTTGCCGGTCCAGTCGCGGTGGGCCAAACACATTGCCCCCCAGTCCGATGGCGGACAGTTTTAAATCAGAGGTGCCGAGGGTGCGGTATTCCATACGTATGTCATCCCGATAGCAGGCGTGAACGCAGGGCCGGTAAAATTGTATTGCCGTGTCGTAAACGCGAGTACCCATCCATCTCGGTTATCGCGCCCTGACCACTGCGCGTACCGTCAGTCCCTGGATTTCATTCGCTCTTTCAGGTTGGCGAAGGGCGAGTGAGTCGCTGGCGCGACAACCGTTTTCGCGACGTGGCCATGGCGCTCAAAGTCGGTGTATTTCGCATGCTCTTCGTCGTGGCAATACACACATAACAATTCCCAGTTACTGCCGTCGGGCGGATTGTTGTCGTGATCGTGGTCCACGTGATGCACGGTCAGTTCCCGCAGATTGGCCCGAGAAAACGCCCGCGCGCAGCGACCGCAAATCCATGGATAGAGTTTGAGGGCCCGTTCCCGGTAGCTTTTTTCCCGTTCGGCATTTGCCACACGTTGCGCTGCCAGAACGCGATCAAGTTTACCGACATCGGGCCTGGTCAACGACTTGCTCAGGACATGGGTGAGCTTATTACCAGCTCCCCATCAACCACGGGAATGCGCTCGCCGGGGGCTTGTTTCATACGCACAGTGCCCACCGTGTCGCCCAGTTGGTAGCGCACGTCGTAGCCGGTAATGATGCTGTGGGTATCCATCACCGTGCGACAGTTGCGCTCGGTGGTGGTGTGGGTGTTGTTAGCCTGCATGTTTTCCTGGGTCTTATTGCCAGCGTAGCCGCCAGCCGCGGCACCCGCAATGGTGGCCAGTTTCTTGCCGTTACCGCCGCCAATCTGATTGCCAACCACGCCACCCACAAGGGCGCCGGCCACTGTGCCAATTACCTGGTGCTGATCCTTGACGGGTTGTTGCCGCGTCACCACAACATCTTCACACACCTCCCGTGGCACGATGCTATCGGTAATCACGTCTTTAATTTCCAGTACCGTCGCGAATGCTGGCCCTGGGTCGCTGCCAAGCATACGGTAGCCGCCGATTGCCCCCACCGTCGAGGCCAATGCCACGCCCGCCACCAGCCCGGTCAGTGTTGATTTGTTCACCTTATAACCTCCGTTGTCCGAGATACATTGTTAGTTATTTTTGAGACCAGGGTTTCCGCGTCCGGGCTTATGCGGTTACCCCCTGATATCCGTG
>JBFJMM010000289.1:0-2343 GCA_041633885.1 Porticoccaceae bacterium | reverse complement strand
ACTATCGAGTTCCGGGGAGCGAGTTTTAGATCAGGCGGCGGTGCGCATTATTCGTCTGGCCTCACCGTTCGCACCGTTCCCGCAACAAATGCGTGCCTGGGACAAACTGGAGATTATTCGCACCTGGCATTTTGTGCCAGGTGATCGTCTGCTGACCAAATAGCCAGCCGTTGGTGCTTGTATTTGCAACACTGCGCCCCAATACTAGAGCGCATGGCCAGCGAACATTTTTCCACAGAATCATCGTTTACCAGCCTGCGCAACCAGTTGTTGATTGCCATGCCGGGTATGCTGGATCCCCGTTTTGCGCACACCGTCGTTTACCTCTGCGAACATTCAGAGGAAGGGGCAATGGGGTTGACCGTCAACCGCCCCACGGGCGCACCCATCAGCAAAATTTTTCAGCAACTTGATCTGGACTACCCCGCCACCCTCGGAGACAAGCCCCTGCTCGCTGGCGGGCCGGTACAACTGGAACGGGGCTTCGTGTTGCACCGGCCCGGACCCCGGGCGTGGGAGTCGACCCTCGCCACTGGCAACGATATCAACCTCACCGCGTCGCGGGATATCATCGTCGATATCGCCGCTAATCAGGGGCCGGGCAGCATGCTCATACTGCTGGGGTACGCCGGCTGGGGCCCTGGTCAACTGGAAAGCGAGCTGGTCGAAAACGCCTGGCTAACAGTTCCTGCAGACCCGGAACTGCTTTTCGACACGCCCGCGGAGCGGAGTGCCAGCCTCGCCGCCGCGCGCATCGGTGTCGATTTGCGTCAGCTCAGTCTCGTTGCCGGCCACGCCTGATCCAGGCCATGACTTCGATTTCGCTACTGGCGTTCGATTACGGCACCAAGCAGATCGGCGTGGCCACCGGCCAGACCTTGACCGGCAACACCCAACCGGTGGCCGTCATCAAGGCCCGGGACGGCCAGCCGAACTGGAGCCAACTAACCGCGCTGGTGGACACCTGGCAGCCGACTTTGCTACTGGTAGGTCTGCCATTGAATATGGACGGTTCAGAAGGTGAGCTATGCGCGCGGGCACGCAAGTTCGCCCGCCGTCTCCAGGGTAGACTGGGACTGCCGGTAAACATGGTGGACGAACGACTTTCGACCCTGGAAGCAAAGCAAATTGCGAGTGCGGGCAGCAGGTACGATCGCGAAAAACCCGTGGATGGCATCGCCGCCGCATTGATTTTACAGACCTGGTTGGCGGATCCCTCCTGCGCGCGCACCCCCTAGCCAAAGGCGCGACCTGCAAGCCGCCAACTGGTTTTATTCCCGCTGGAACAAACGGAATCGATCCCCGGTGTCCTCTTCTTCCATTTCCAGATCATCGGCCGCATTTGATAGATAATTTGCGTCCGTTTCCGATTTCAGCTTGATCATCAGACGCAGATCGTTTTTCGAATCCGCGTGGGCGATCGCATCTTCGTAGGTAATCACCCCCTCGTCGTAAAGGCGGTACAGGGCCTGGTCAAACGTTTGCATACCCAACTCGTTAGAGCGCGTCATCAGCTCCTTGAGCTTGTGCACTTCGCCCTTGCGCACCAGATCGGCCACCAACGGAGTGTTAATCAGAATTTCGATGGCGGCCCGCCGTCCTTTGCCGTCGGCGGTGGGAATCAGTTGCTGAGCGATCATCGCGCGCAGATTGAGGGATAAATCCATCCATAGCTGGGAGTGCCGCTCCGGAGGGAAAAAGTGCTGAATGCGATCCAGTGCCTGGTTGGCGTTATTGGCATGCAATGTCGCCAGCACCAGATGCCCGGTTTCCGCAAAGGTGATGGCGTGCTCCATGGTTTCCGGGGAGCGAATTTCGCCAATCAGGATGACGTCCGGGGCCTGGCGCAGCGTGTTGCGCAGTGCCACCTCAAAGGATTCGGTATCAATGCCCACTTCCCGCTGGGTGATAATACATCCGCCGTGAGGGTGGACAAATTCAATCGGATCCTCCACCGAGATAATATGCCCTTTGGAATTGTTATTGCGATAGCCGATCATCGCGGCCAGCGATGTGGATTTACCGGTCCCGGTGGCGCCAACAAAAATAATAATCCCGCGCTTGGTCATCACCAGTTCGTTGAGAATCCCCGGGATCATCAATTCTTCGGTGGTCGGAATCACGGTTTCGATGCGCCGCAACACCATGCCCACATCGTTGCGTTGATAAAATGCGCTCACCCGAAACCGCGCGCTGGGAACCGCCGGGGAGGTAATGGCGAAATTAAGCTCTTTTTTTTCGTTAAACTCGGCGCGCTGTTTTTCGTCCATGACCCCTTCCACCAGCTCCCGCGCCCGCTCGGGAGAGAGTGCCGTCTTGCCAACCGGAATGACCTTGCCGTGT
>JBFJMM010000288.1:0-2357 GCA_041633885.1 Porticoccaceae bacterium | reverse complement strand
GGACCGCTTCTGCCTGTATTGCCAGCCAATCGTGCCGTTGAAAGCAACCAGCGACAACGGCAAGCACTATGAGGTGCTGGTGAGAATGCTGGACAAGAAGGGGCAGATCATCGCGCCGGGACAGTTCATTCCCGCGGCCGAGCAGTATGGCCTGATTGACGATATTGACCGCTGGGTGTTCAACAAAGTGATCGATACCCTGCGCAACCTGAACCGCGGTCAGCGCGAAGGGCTGCGACTGTCAGTGAATTTATCGGGATCGACCATCGGCGATGAAAAATTTTGCGATTATCTGCTGGCCAGGTTTGAAGAGAGCGGTGTGGATCCGGTGCACGTGCAGTTTGAAATAACCGAAACGGCTGCCATTCGCCAGTTCGATCGGGCGCTGGATCTGATTCGTCGACTCAAATCGCGGGGCTGTTATTTTTCTCTGGATGACTTCGGCAGTGGCCTGTCGTCGTTCGGCTACCTGAAACAGTTGCCGGTGGATTATCTGAAAATAGACGGCAGTTTTGTGCGCAAGATGGAACTTAACGATGTGGACTACTCCATGGTGAGCACCATCAATCATCTCGCCCATATCATGGGCATTGCAACCATTGCGGAGTGTGTGGAAAACCAGATTCAGTTAGCCATGCTTGAGGAAATGGGGGTGGATTGCGCGCAGGGTTTTGTCGTTGCCATGCCGCAGCCCCTGGAAAATATTTTTTCGTAACCGGTTATACGTCGTCACCGGCATGGCGTGGCAGGCGAAAAGCTTCGAGAATGCCCCGCTGCTGCTCGGCGGGTAAGCGCGGGCCGTATTGGCTGACTACCGTGGCCGCCGCGACACTTGCCAGCTGTCCGGCTCGGGGTAGATCAAATCCGTGGGTGATCCCGTAGAGCAGGGCCCCGGCAAACATATCCCCCGCGCCGTTGGAGTCCACCGTGGTGACCTGGTAGGGCTGAATTTTATGCAGTTCCGAGCCATCGTAAATCAGCGCACCTTCCGCGCCCTGGGTGATGGCAAGCTGGGTGGCGAAGGCCGACATTTTTTCGACGGCGGCATCCAGTGAGCGGGTGTTAGTCCAGGCCAGCGCTTCGTCCCGATTGCAAAACAACAGATCGACGCCATTGCCGAGCATTTCCTCCAGTCCGGCGCGAAAATGGGTCACCATGCCTGGATCGGACAGACTCAGCGCCGTCCTGGTGCCATGGGCTTCGGCGATTTGCCGGGCGGCTACGGCGGCGCGGCGACCGGTTTCGGACGTAACCAGATAGCCCTCGATATACAGATACTCTGCAGCGGCAATGGCCGGTGGTGCGAGATCTTCCTCCGCCAGGGTTTCGCTGACCCCGAGAAACGTATTCATGGTGCGTTCGGCGTCCGGTGTTATCAGCACCAGGCACTTGCCGGTGGTGCCCGCGGGCAAATTGCCGTTACCCCGGTAGTCGACCCCGGCAGCCGCGAGATCCGCCAGGTAAAAATGGCCGTTATCGTCGTCTCCGACTTTGCAGGAGTAAAATGCGCGTCCACCGAAGTTGCTGACTGCGATCACCGTATTCGCCGCGGAGCCGCCGCTGGCTTTGCGCGACACCGTCAGGTGATTTCGCAACAGCGTTAACAGTTGCTGATGACGAGCTTCGTCGACCAGGGTCATCAGCCCCTTGTCGATACCAAACGACGTCAGTTCCTGATCGCTGACCGTGATTTCGGTATCGACCAGTGCGGCGCCGACTCCGCATACATGATAATTACGCATAGGGCTGGTTATTCTGGAATGCAAAGACAGGTATTATCGCCCTGTTTGTCGCCTGCGTAAAATGCGCGGCGCGCTTTGAGAATGTATGCACAAAAACGGACGGGGTACCAATTTGGCCGCTGGCAGAAAAAGAAAGCGCAAAACGCACGGGCGTAAAACGCCGGGAAGGTGGTGGCGCTGGCTGGTTATCGTTACATTGCTGGGAATCATTGTTGCATCCGTTGGCGTCGTTTTGCTCGACCTGTTGATTCGCGCAAAATTCAACGGCAGCAAGTGGGCATTACCCGCCCACGTCTATAGCCGGTCGCTGGAGCTCTACCCCGGGCAGGCCCTGCGCCAGGACCGTTTTGTATGGGAGCTGCAGCAGCTCGGCTATCGCCCCTCCAGTACCGTTAACAGTGCGGGCGAGTACCGGATCAGCGGCAACCAGGTGCAACTGTATCTGCGCGCATTTCGTTTCTGGGACGGCGACGAGTCGGCGCGTTACGTAGCCGCGACGTTTAACGGTGGCACCCTGTCCCGATTAAACGACCGGCGCGGACAACCGCTGGGCCTGGTGCGGCTGGAGCCGCTAATGATTGGCGGTATCTATCCGGAACAGGTCGAGGACCGCAT
>JBFJMM010000287.1:0-2375 GCA_041633885.1 Porticoccaceae bacterium | reverse complement strand
GAGCGGGCCAACCAGCAGTTTTATCGCGATTATCAGGCCGGTAAGCTGGATATCGCCGCGTATTTACGTTTCGCCCTCGCCCCCTTGGCGCGCCTCGAACCCCAGGAGCTCGCGGCGTTGCATAGCCGGTTTATGCGCGAAGTGATAAGCGCCATGTGGCTGCCCCGCGCGGAGGCGTTATTGGCGCGCCATCGGGTCGCCGGGGATGAATTACTGATTATCACGTCCACCAATCGATTTGTGGTGGAACCGATCTGTCGACAACTGGGTGTGCAGGCGTTAATCGCCACCGAACCGCAGGTGCGGGATGGCCGCTTTACCGGGGCCGTGGTTGGTCAACCGAGCTTTGGGGAGGGTAAGGTGGTGCGTTTACAGCAGTGGTTATCCGCCCGGGGCGAGCAGGCGGAAAACCCGCTGCTGGGTAGTTTCTTTTACAGCGACTCCATTAACGACCTGCCGCTGTTGCAGGCCGTAGATAACCCCGTCGCCGTCGACCCGGACGCCGCGCTGCGCGAGATCGCCACGCACAGGGGGTGGCCCGTTATCAGTTTGCGCGACCCCTGACCTGGGCGTCGCGCTGGAGGGATCATTTGCTGTTAGTCGACCGCGGGCGTGCGCACGGTGGCGGTAGGTCCGCTACTATTTGCTGTCGGCGGCAGTTGTGCTTGGCCAAAACCCACCGGAACGTCTATGATCCGTGCCCTCAATCCACTGGAAAGCCGTCGCTATGCTGACCTATCCCGCAATTGATCCCCTGGCGTTTGCCGTAGGTCCGGTGCGTGTGCACTGGTACGGCATTATGTACCTGCTGGGATTTCTGGCGGCCTGGTTGATTGCCATGCGCCGTAGCGGGCGCGCCTGGTCGCCGGTGCGGCGCCCGCAGATTGAAGATCTGGTGGTCTACGGCGCATTTGGTGTGATCATTGGCGGTCGCTGTGGCTACGTCCTGTTTTACAATGTTGACAAGTGGCTGGCCGACCCCCTGTGGCTGTTCCGTATCTGGGAAGGAGGCATGGCGTTTCACGGCGGCCTGCTGGGGGTGATTGCGGCCATCTGGCTATTTGCGCGGCATATTCAACAGCCCTTTCTTGCCGTTGCGGATTTTGTCGCGCCCCTCGCACCCATCGGCCTGGGGCTGGGTCGTGTCGGTAATTTTATCGGTCAGGAATTGTGGGGTCGCCAAACATCCGGGCCCTGGGGTATGGTATTTCCGGCGGATCCGGAGCAGCTGGTACGCCACCCGTCGCAGCTTTACCAGGCCGGGCTGGAAGGTGTGGTGCTGTTTCTCTTGCTGTTTTTTTATTCGCGGCGACCGCGGCCTGTCGGTGCAGTCGGCGCCATGTTTTTGTTATTTTATGGCGTATTCCGATTTGTGGTGGAATTCGCGCGGCAACCGGATGGCCATATCGGCTACGATCTGTTTGACTGGGTGACGCGTGGGCAGCTACTGAGTTTGCCGATGATTGTGATTGGCACCCTGTTGCTGGTCTGGAGTTATTGGCGGGCAGAGCGACACCGGTAAAAACGCTCTTAAAAAACATTAGTACAGTGCCGGCGCGACCCAACACTGTGGTGCCGGTTGCGTGTGGCAATCCGAAGGTGAGTGATGCGGCAGTATCTTGATTTAATGCGCCATGTGCGCGACCACGGAGTAAAAAAAACCGACCGCACCGGCACCGGTACCGTCAGCGTGTTCGGCTATCAGATGCGCTTCGATCTGGCGCAGGGTTTTCCCCTGGTCACGACTAAAAAAACCCATCTTAAATCCATCGTGCACGAACTGTTGTGGTTTTTGCAGGGCGACACGAACACCCGCTACCTCACCGATAACGGCGTGAGTATCTGGAACGAATGGGCGGACGAGCAGGGTAACCTCGGCCCGGTGTATGGGCACCAGTGGCGCTCCTGGCCGGGTCCGAACGACGCCAGTATCGATCAAATCGCAGAGCTGATCACCCAGCTGCGTACCCGCCCCGATTCCCGGCGCCTGATTGTCTCCGCGTGGAATCCGGGTGCCCTGCCTGACGAAAGCCTGTCTCCGCAAAAGAATGTGGCGCTCGGCCGCATGGCTCTGGCGCCGTGCCACACTTTTTTTCAGTTTTATGTGGCGGAGGGGCGCCTGTCCTGCCAACTCTACCAGCGCAGCGCTGACGTGTTTCTGGGGGTGCCGTTCAATATAGCGTCCTACGCCTTACTGACGCTGATGGTGGCGCAGGTTGCGGGTTTGCAGGCGGGGGAGTTTATTCACACCTTTGGCGACGCCCATCTGTACCTCAATCATCTGGAACAGGCGGAGTTGCAGTTGAGTCGACAACCCTACCCGCTGCCGCAGATGCGCATTAATCCGGAGGTAAAGGATATTTTCGCGTTTCGCT
>JBFJMM010000286.1:0-2391 GCA_041633885.1 Porticoccaceae bacterium | reverse complement strand
TTTGACAGGCGCAGCATCGCAATTCCGTTTACCGCCACGCCGATGATTGCCAGAACAAACATTCCCTGGGCATTAGAGGATTCCGGGGCAATGATGCGGGGAATCGCTGCGGATAATACATAAAAGGAACTGACCAACAGCAGCAACGCGCTGATGATAGCCCCCAGCAGCGTAAATCGCCGATAGCCATAGGTATAGGTTCGGTTCGCGCCTTTATCCGATATCGACTCAAAATACCAGGCTTGCGCCAGGGCAAAGCAATCCCCCAGGTCATGTACCGCATCGGCAAGAATAGCCGTGCTGTTCGTCAACAGACCGCCTATAAATTCGACGACGGTGAATCCCAGGTTGAGAAAAAACGCCAACTTAAGGTTACTGACTGCGCTATGAGGGTGATTGTGTGCCATTACCTGTCGCATTTAACTATTGGTAAATTAAGCAGTCGGCTCGTGTTCGCACTAGGGTACTGCCCGGTACCGGTATCCGCAATGCTGGCCCATTGATATGGCAAAGGCCAGAGATATTTGTCACCGATTATCCCCAATCGGCACCCCGATATTACCAGACCAGGCCATACATCCCGGGTAGCAATATGGACAGCCCCACCCAGACGATCACCGTCAGCGGGACCCCCACACGCACAAAATCCATAAACTTGTAACCACCCGCATGCATCACCAGCAGGTTGGTTTTGTAGGCCATGGGCGTGGCGTAACTCATGTTGGCCCCGAACAATACCGCGATAACAAAGGGCTCCGGGTTGACCTGCAATTGATAGGCGATGCTGATGGCGATGGGCGTGCCGATGACAGCAGCGGCGTTGTTGGACACCACGTTGGTGAGAATCGCCATAAGCAGCATCAGCCCCGAGAGCACCACCGCCGAGGACGCCCCCGAGCTCACGGCAACAAACACCTGTGCGATATATTCAGCACCGCCGGTATGCAACAGCGCCGAACCCAGCGCCAAACTGGCCACCACAATAAGAATGATTTGTGTGCTCAGCGCCAGCGATGCTTGTTGCCAGGACAGGCATTTGGTCGCCAGCATTAAAAACACACCGCCCATGGCGCTGATGGCAATGGGTGCCAGACCCAGCGCGGCGACGCCGACGATACCAAACATGATTGCTAACGCGGTGAACGCTTTTTTGGTGTGCGGCAGATCGGTGGTGGCATCCAGCACCAGCAGCTCCCCTTCTCGCTTGGTCTCGGCAATTTTATCGCTGTGGCCCTGCACCAGCAGCACATCCCCAACCTGAAGGCGAATGGTTTCGATTTTTTCGCGAAGGGTTTCTATCGTGTTACCGGCGTGATGTATCGCCAGCACCGCCAGCTGGTAACGCTGCACAAAATTGACCTGCCGCAGAGTCATGCCGAGGATGGGTGAGCCCTGAAACACCACAATTTCGGCGAGCTGCTGGCCTTCCCCTGCCAGAGGGTTTTCCTCATCGACCCTGGTGTTTCCGTTATAAAGTACGGCCCCCAGGACTTTTTCAAACTCCTTCAGGTTGTCCGGCGTATCCCTCACCAGCAGCCTGTCACCGGCGCGGATGCGGGCGTCCGGCAACCGCTGAATGAAGGAACCACTGCCCCGCATAATGCGCGACACCTGGATCATACCGTTCGTTGTTGCGATAACCTCCGCCAGCGTTTTATCCACCGCGAAGCCGTCCTCGAGAATCTCGAGTTGTGCTGTAAATAGCCGCGGCGACGTATCCGTCAGGGTCGCTTCCCGCGCGGGAATCAGATGCGGTGCTATCAGCCACAAATAAAGTATGGCAACACAGGCAACCACCGCTGCGGGCACAAAAAAATCGAACATCTGTATTTCCCGCAGGCCCATGTCCGCCGCCACGGAGATAACCAGCAAATTGGTCGAGGTGCCGATGGTGGTACTCATACCGCCCACCAGGGTGGCAAAACCCATGGGCATCAACATACCGGACGCCGAGGCACCGGTCCGCAATGACACACTGACCAGAATCGGCAATAACAAAACCACAATAGGCACATTGTTTACAAAGGCGCTAAAAAAGGCCCCAATCAGCAGCGTGAGCAACATGCTGAACGCCGGGCTCAACTTCCACAAACGGGCCAGAGTACGGCCCAGAGGCTCCAGAGCGCCGGTGCGAACCAGTCCACTACCAGCGATCATCAGTGCGCAGACAGCAACCAGCGCCTCGTGCCCAAAGCCGTTAAAAAAGTCCACGGGCTTGATGCGTTCGCCGTCCAGTGTCGTATAGGGAAAAAACGCAAAACCAATGGTAAGCACCACCAGAATAAACAGGCTGGACGTTTCAATCGCTATGCGTTCCCGGCTAAACAGGTATAGCGCAAGTACAACCAACGCGAGCACCGCGAGCGCGTGGGTATCCGGAAGTGATGGCAG
>JBFJMM010000285.1:0-2395 GCA_041633885.1 Porticoccaceae bacterium | reverse complement strand
TACCGCGCCGAAACGGCACAGCCGCAAGGTCCCCCTGGCTGGTGTACGCCCATTGATGATAGACACAGGTGAACGCGCCGTCCGCCACATTACCCCGTGGGCTGCGACACACCAACGCACCCTTGTGGGCACAGCGATTAACCCAGGCATATAAGCCCTGATCGGCGCCCCGGGTCACCACCACCGGGGTGTCACCCACGAACGTCGATTTGTAATCCCCCGGGTTGGGCAGTTCCGCCTCAAGGGCGAGGTAACACCATAGCGGCCCGCGGAACAGCAGTTCCTGTTCCTGGCGGTACACCTCCGGATCCTGATACACCGCATAGGGTACCCGGGTAAAATCCCCTGCAGTCCAGCCGTTAGTGCTTGTGTTAGCGTCTGCCATATCCATTACCCCGCTGCTTTTTCCGTATTGATAAAGCCTTTGCCGGCGGCCAGACTGCCGGTCAGCATCATCGCGGACTGCATCATTTCGTGGTTGGCAATACCCTTGCCAACAATATCAAACGCGGTGCCGTGGGCCACGGACATGTGCAGGTATGGAGGGCCAATAATCAACGCACAATTGCCCACGAAGCCCCAGGTCTTAATGGCGATATGCCCCTGGTCGTGGAACATAGCCAGCACCGCGTCGTATTTACCCTCAATGCACTGACGGAAAATCGAATCCGGCGCAATTGGCCCGGTGACATTAATGCCCGCCTGTTTGGCCAGATCCACCCCCGGTGCGATTTCCCGTTCGTCCTCTTCGCCATAGGCGTGGGCGTTAAACCCGGAAACGCCGATGCGCGGATTTTTCAGCCCCCACTCCCGCAGCCGCGCATCCATGGTTTGCAAGGCACTAAATACCAGATCGCTTTTGATCAGATCGCACACCTGGCGCAGGGGAATATGGTCCGTCAGGTGCATCACCCGCAGCGGCCCGCTAACCAGGAACAAATAACTGATGCCGGGCTGAATATTAATCACCTGATCCAGCACACCGGCCATTTTCATGGCCACCGAACTAATGGGCCCCATAATGGTTCCCGCTACCGCACCGGAGCGCGCCAGCTTGTCCGCCTCGCCCAACCACTCGGCGCAGACCTTGCCGCAAATCGCATTGTCCACCCCCAGGGTTACGTCGTTGATGTCCAGCTTGCCCGAATCAATGATCTCGATCACCTCCGGTGAATCGCTGATCTGGTCGACGGAATCGACCCTGCGCACAGGTATATCCAGCCCGGCAAATTTGACGGCCTGCTCCATGACAGCGGCGGAACCGATCAACACGGGGCGAGAGTAACGATGGGGTTCCCCCGACGCCCAGGCCTTGGCAATAACTTCCGGGCCGATACCGCAGGGGTCGCCGATCATGGTGGCGATAAGGGGTCGAGAATCAGTCATGGGACGTTTCCATGTTTGCAGTTAAGTTGAATAGTGCAATCAGGCGATGGCGGGGCCACCTTTATCCACCCAGGTTTGCAGGTCGAAGTACTCGCGCCAGCTACATATCTTGCCATCGGCGTCGAACTCAAAAATACCCAGCACCGGCAACCGATCAAGGTCTTTATCGGGGAATCCGAAACTATCCAGTCGTTCAGTGACCACACGATTGCCATCGGTCACCACAGTCAGCACCTCAAAGCGGCAACTGGTCGCCAGGGAGAAAAATCCTTCCAGAAAGCCGCGAATAGCCTGCTGACCCACCAGCGGCGGCAACGGCACATTGTGGTACACCGCATCGGCGCTCATGTACCCCAGCACGGCGTCGACATCCAGCCGTTCCCAGGCACCACAAAAATCCCTGACTACCTTCTCACGCTGTGTATTAGGCATGTTTACCCCTCGGTATAATTGCGATCATGAGCACTTTGGCATACATTAGTTGACGAATTAGATAATAAACCAATCAATAGTAACTACCAACCCACCAGCAAACAACTGGTAAACAGCACCAGTCAGCAGGTTTCACAGGAGGAATACAGTATGTTGGACCAAGTAGCGGGTGGCGCACCCACCACAGCAGACGGCTCGCCGCTCTACAAAAACGAATACGGCCATTTCATTAACGGCAGGTGGGTAGGGGGCAGTAGTGGCGAAACCATCGACCTGTACAACCCGGCCACCGGCGCGGTACTGGCCAGGATTGCCTCGGGCACCCCGGAAGATGCCATCACGGCGGTAGCCGCCGCCTCAGCAGCCCTGCCGGCCTGGGCCAACTCCACGCCCCGCCAGCGGCAGGAGATTCTGTTTGAAATCGCGCGGCGACTTGAAAAACGCACCGCAGATTTCGCCTTGCTGGAAACCCTCAACAACGGCAAGCCCATCACCGAATCCATGTATTTCGATCTACCCAACGCCATCGAGCAGTTTCACCTGTTCGCGGGCGCGGCCTACACGTTGCACGGCCAGT
>JBFJMM010000284.1:0-2415 GCA_041633885.1 Porticoccaceae bacterium | reverse complement strand
TGGAGTACCCGGTTAACTGGAAATTACCGGTGGAAAATGTCTGCGGTGACGGTTATCACCTGGGCTGGGCCCACGCCGGTGTGATGACGGTGGCCTCGTCCATGAAGATTGAAAGTCTGTCGGTGGGCAACACGGATATCGACAGCTCAACCGCAATGTCGGTAACCGGGATGAACGGCCACTCCGTGCTGTCCACACTGGATGGCTATGCGGGTTACGCGTTTTATCCGGATCCGCAGATGGCGGTGGATTATCTGGATGCCAACCGCGAGACGGTGATTTCCCGTCTCGGCGAGTTGCGTGGCAAACAGTTTTGGGGTTCACAGATTAATTTGACCGTGTTCCCCAACGTGCAGATGTTGCCGGGTCTGAACTGGTTCCGGGTGTATCACCCCAAGGGGCCGGGCAAAATGGAAATGTGGACCTGGGCCATGGTGGACAAGGAAATGCCCGACAATTTGAAACAGATGATACTCGACAATGTGTGCCGCACCTTTGGCGCCGCGGGTATGTTCGACAACGACGACGGCGACAACCTGATCGCCTGCACCTCTCAAAACCGCGGCTGGCAAACCCGGCGGCAGAATATCTACACCAATATGGCCATGGGCAAGGAGCACTCTCGCCCGGATATGCCGGGCATTATCAGCGATGGCCTGATCGGGGAGCAAAACCAGCGTTTTTTCTATCGCCGCTGGCAGGAGATGATGATGGCTGATAACTGGGCGGATATTCCGAGCTACAATAATCTGCAACAGGCTCGCGCCACGGAGAAATCGTGATATGAGTGGTTCCCTGCCGATCACTAGCCCCGTAGACGCCGACACCTATCTGGCATTTCAGAGCCTCTTGTACAGGGAGGCGCGCCTGCTGGACAACGAGCAGTACGAAGACTGGCTGGATATGCTGACAGAGGATATCCACTACTACATGCCGATGCCGACGCGCCGCGCGCGGGACGAAAAAGCGTCCGCGATCAAGCCCCTCGAAGCCAATATTTTCAACGACAGAAAACAACATCTACAGCTACGGGTGGATCGCTTTCGCACCAATTTTGTGTGGTCCGAGAATCCGCAAAACCATTTGCGGCACCTGGTCTCCAATATCGAGGTGTTGCCCACGGACACCGACGGTGACTGGCAGGTGCTATCGGTGGTGACGGTGTATCGCAACCGCCTCGATGGAGAAGAACGGCGCATGATTGTGTCGCGCGACGATATCTGGCGGGTGGAGGCCGCGGCGGTCAAGTTGGCGCGCAGAACGATGCAGTTCAACCACGCCGTGGTACCCGACAGCAATTTGAATGTATTCTTTTAATAAACACAAAAAGTTCCGACAACGGGAGAAGTGCGATGGGTTGGCTGGATAACAAGGTTGCGTTGGTAACCGGTGGCGCCTCCGGTATTGGCCTGGCGGTGGTGGAGCGTTTCGTGGCGGAAGGTGCGCGCGTTGGCGTCATGGATCGCACGCAGACCGCGGTTGACGCCGTGGTGGCCAGATTGGGTGCGGACACAGTGGTGGGCGCGGTGGGGGACGTGCGCTCGCTGGCCGACAACAAGGCCGCCGTGGCGGCGACGGTCAGCCAGTTTGGGCAGTTGGATACATTTGTTGGCAATGCCGGTATCTGGGATTACATGGTGCCTCTGGTCGAACAGGGCGAAGATAAAATTGCCGAGATCTGCGACGAAATTTTTGCGGTCAATGTGAAGGGTTATATTCTCGGTGCCAAGGCAGCTGTCGAGGAGTTGCGCAAAACCGGCGGCAGTATGATTTTCACTGCCTCCACGTCCAGTTTTTACACCGGCGGCGGCGGCCCCATTTACGTTGCTTCCAAACACGCGGTGCTGGGTATGATCCGGCAGCTAGCCCACGAGCTGGCGCCGGACATTCGGGTCAATGGGGTGGCGCCCGGCGGCACCCTGACCAGCCTGGGTGGCAGTGCCGCCGGCGGCCAGGCTGAAGCCAAACTGTCGGAAATACCCGACGTGGACAAACTTCTGGAAAGCATGACGCCCCTGGGTTTCGCTTCACTGCCCGCCGATCACGCCCCCGCCTATCTCTATCTGGCAGCCAGGGAGCAATCCCGCTTTCTTACCGGTACGGTGATCAATACCGACGGTGGCATCGGTATCGGCATGAAACGGCAGCCGTAACCCCGCCGCGCAAGCGTGGTCGCCTGACTGGCAGACCAGGTGGTGCCCGTCAGCGGTTTAGTTGTTGGCAACCAGGATCATTTTGCCAATCAACCCCTGAATGTCCACACTGGCCTTGTTGTCGAGCAACACGGCCACCCGGTTGATGGTCACCACGACGGACGTATATTGTCCATGCACGTAATAGGAATCCACCGGGTACACGACGGTTTTATCGTTTTGCGCCCGCTGGTAGCTCAGCTGGCTGATGCCGAAAATAGAC
>JBFJMM010000283.1:0-2417 GCA_041633885.1 Porticoccaceae bacterium | reverse complement strand
CTGATCATGGCCCGCTGCGTGCAGAGCTACGGTACTGAACAACAAAAACAAAAATACCTGCCGCGCTTCGCCAGCGGTGAACTGCGCGGCGGTATTGGCCTCACCGAACCGGATGCAGGTACAGATTTGCAGGGCATTCGCTGCGCGGCAAAAAAAGAGGGTGATCAGTACGTTATCAACGGATCAAAAACCTGGATCACCAATGCCAAAGAAGGCAACGTGATCGGTCTGCTGGTCAAAACCGACCCCAACGCTAATCCGCCCCGCAAAGGCATGAGCATGTTTATCGCGGAAAAAGGCGAGGGATTCAATATCACCCGCAAATTGAAAAAACTGGGCTATCGCGGCATCGACACGGCAGAAATCGTGTTCGACAACTATCGTGTACACCAGGATTGTCTGATCGGCGGTGTCGAGGGCCAGGGATTCTACAACGCGGTAGGTGGTCTTGAGCTGGGGCGCATCAATGTTGCGGCCCGTGGCGTCGGGGTCGCCAGCGCTGCCCTGAAACAGGCGACCGCCTACGCGCAATTGCGCAAAACGTTTGGCAAGCCGATCTGTGAACACCAGGCTATTCAACTGAAACTGGGGGAAATGGCCACCCGTACCGAGGCGGCGCGCCTGCTGCTGGAACAGGCGGCCCTGGCATTTGACCGCGGCGAACGCTGTGATATGGAAGCCGGCATGGCCAAATACTTTGCCAGCGAAGCGGCCGCAAAAAACGCCGATGAAAATATGCGCATTCACGGCGCCTACGGTTACTCCTGCGAATTTGACGCGGAACGCCTGTATCGGGACGCGCCGCTGATGGTGATCGGCGAGGGCACCAACGAAATGCAGCGCATTATTATTGCGCGCCAGCTGATCGCTCGAAATCCGATTTAAGTGACGGCACGCCCGCCGCTGATGCAACAGGGCGGGCGAAAAATAAACTATAGCGAAAGCGACCCTAACGGGAATAATGCACCACCACGTTGGTCACTTTGTTACCCTCGCCAAAAAACATCACTTCTATCGCCCGCTTATTAAGCACCGAGCGGTAATACACCGCGATGGAGTCAACCCCAGCGAACACGTCGAGCAATTCGAACTGCAAATCCGGCATTTTTTCCAGCGCCCGGCGCCAATAGTCCCCCACCGCCTGCTTACCACACAAAGTCCCCGTATCGACACCAAGGGCGATTTTTATCATGGGCGTGGTGATCGAAAGCGTATCGGCGTAGTGCGACAGAATACTCGGCAGGTCGTGGCTGTTCCAGCTTGCGATCCAGTCCCGCGCAAATGTGTCCGGGTCGAGATTCACGACGCCCCGCCCCCAGTCCCAGTCCCAGTCCCAGTCCCAGTCCCAGTGGTATTTTTATCCACCGTTTTTTTACCGCTAATTAATTTCCAGACAAATCCGCCCACGGTTAACAGAACTATGATCCAGAACTTTTTGAGGGCGATAAAAATGGCGGCGAGAAGACCGGCCTTAGCCAGCACCTTGCCGGCAATCAACGCACCGATACCGTAAGCAGCCACCTTGTCGATACTGGGATCAAAATCCCGATAGCGATGACCTTCCGCAAAGTCCACCATGCCCATTACCGTGGCAAGATTGCTGTCGATATCCGGCAACTGGTTCATATCAGCGATAAAGTTTAACGACAGCACCCCTTTCCTGCCCAGCACCCGAACATTGTAATTGAGGGTACGTTGCGCGCTGCCGTCGAACTGCAACTCCTTGGCCCAGTGCAGTTTTTTGGCGACGCTGTCGTAGCGGGGAGGTTCGGCCCAACCCACCAGCGCAATGCCCTCATAACCCTGTTTGATACGGTAACGACTCTCCTCCTCCGTATCTTTCTGCATGGATGTCAGCAGTTCATCGTAATTTATCTCGGCGGCATCCGCATCGGACACATAGCCATCTTCAGAAAACTCAATAGTTACACCCCAGCCGTTATTGTCAAATGGGGTTACCTCGGCGGGAAACAACATACCCAACGGCGGCGTACTGGGCGGATTGCCCCAAATCTCCACCAGCACTTTCTGAGCGTCCAGGGGCGACAGGTAGTAAAAAGTGTCCGGCACCTGCAAAACGGCCACGCCACCCAGTAACTCCACAGTTCCGGTTTTACGGTCCAGGGAATTCCACATCTGCTGTGCCCAGCGCAGGTATTCCGCCTCGGCACCGGACTCGACCAGCAACGGGTCTTGCGACTCCGCCGCCACGGCCATCGGCAACGCGACAGCCGCAGCGAACACGATGCCCACCAGACCCAGGAATAGGTGTTTATCCAGCCCTGTCATAACATTTTTCCCGATTTGGAACTGCTGATCCGCTCAAAAACCCGCCAGGGACAGTAAGGCCCGGTAAGCGCCCGGATCGACAGCCAACACAAACAACAAACCACCCAGGGCACCGTATAAATGAGCAT
>JBFJMM010000282.1:0-2433 GCA_041633885.1 Porticoccaceae bacterium | reverse complement strand
TTATCGCGGCGGGGGGGTTGCATATTCTTGGCACCGAGCGGCACGAGTCGCGGCGCATCGACAACCAGTTGCGGGGTCGGGCGGGTCGCCAGGGGGATCCGGGGTTGTCCCGTTTCTACCTGTCCATGGAGGATCCGCTGATGCGTTTATTTGCCTCGGACCGGGTCAAGAACATGATGCGCGCCATGGGTATGGAAAAGGGCGAGGCCATTGAGCACCGCATGGTGAGCAACGCCATCGAAAAGGCACAGCGCAAGGTGGAAGGTCGCAACTTTGATATTCGCAAACAACTGCTCGAATACGATGACGTGGCCAATGATCAGCGCCAGGTAATTTATCAGCAGCGCAACGATTTGTTATCCGCCGACGGTATCGAGGATGTTATCGACGCCATTCGCGACGATGTGGCTAACGGTGTGATCAGTGCCTCCATCCCCCCGCAAAGTCTGCCGGAACAGTGGCGGATCAAGGAACTCGAAGACGATTTACGGGTGGAATTAAATCTCGATCTGCCGGTGCAACGCTGGCTCGACGAGGACGATCGGCTCCACGAAGACGCGCTGCGCGAGCGCATTGTGCAAAGTTTGCGGGACGCGTACCGGCAGCGGTGCGCGGCCATTGGCGACGCGATGCGCGGTATCGAAAAGCAGGTCATGCTCCAGGTGCTCGATACCCTGTGGAAAGAGCATCTGGCGAATATCGACCACCTGCGTCAGGGGATTGGCCTGCGCGCTTACGCGCAGAAAAATCCCAAGCAGGAGTACAAACGGGAGTCTTTCCAGCTGTTCAGCGAACTACTCGACAACCTGAAGCGGGAAACCATTCGCTTTCTGTGCCGGGTCGAAGTGCGTCGGCGTGAAGATGTGGATGCCCTCGAGCGTCAACGCAAGGAACAACAGGCGCGGCAGAAAATGGAATACCGCCATGCCGCGGCGACCGCTCTGGCGGAGGGTGGCTCCGTGCCACCGCAGGCGGTACAGCCTTTTGTCAGGGAAGAGGAGAAAGTCGGTCGCAATCAGCCCTGCCCCTGTGGGTCGGGCAAAAAATATAAACAGTGTCACGGTCGACTGGCATGATAATCTTTATTCGTCCAGGTGATGCACCTGTGCCAACGACGAGTTATTTATGGCCGTAGGGCCGGAACAATTTCCCCCCATGCATGGGGTTGCCGGGGTGCGGCTGGGCACCGCCAGCGCCGGGATCAAAACGCCCGGGCGCAGGGACCTGGTGGTGATGGCGCTCGCGCCGCAATCTACCGTGGCTGGGGTATTTACCCGCAATGGCTTTTGCGCGGCGCCGGTCCAGGTGGCGAAGGAGCATCTGGCGACGGAGGCGACACGTTATCTGTTGATCAATACCGGTAACGCCAATGCCGGGACGGGCGCGGAGGGTATCGCCAACGCGCGCCGAACCTGCGCTGCGCTGGCACAATTACAGGGCGTTAGCGCGCCTGCGGTGTTGCCGTTTTCGACCGGGGTGATCGGCGAGCAATTGCCGGTGGAGCGTATTTTGTCCGCATTGCCGGATGCCTGTGAGGCCCTCGCGGAAGATGGCTGGCGCGGCGCGGCGCTGGGTATAATGACCACGGACACGCGCCCCAAGGGGGCAAGCACCAGCGTCGTAATCGATGGGGAGCCGGTGACCGTGACTGGCATCGCCAAGGGCGCGGGCATGATCCGACCGGATATGGCCACCATGCTGGGATTTATCGCCACCGACGTACAGGTGCCCCAGCCATTGTTACAGCAAGTACTCGAGAGGGCCGTAGCCAAATCCTTTAATCGCATTACCATCGACGGCGACACTTCAACTAACGACGCGCTGATGCTGCTGGCCACTGGCCAGGGTGCGGTGCGCATCGACACACACAATCTCGCGGCATTTGAGCAGGCGGTCGAGGATGTTTGCGTGCAGCTGGCTCAGGCAATTGTGCGTGACGGCGAGGGGGCCACCAAATTTGTCACCGTGACGGTGGAGGGCGGTGCCACATCGGCGGAGTCCCTGGCCATAGCCTATACCATTGCCGAATCGCCGCTGGTCAAGACGGCGCTGTTTGCCAGCGACCCTAACTGGGGGCGCATTTTAGCGGCCATTGGCCGCGCCGGGGTTGCCGACCTGGACGTGGGCCGGGTGCGGGTGTGGCTCGACGATGTGTTGATTGCGGAACTAGGTGGCCGCGCTGCCAGCTATACCGAAGCGGCGGGACAGGCGGTGATGGATCGGGAGGAGATCACCATCAAGGTTGAGCTACAACGGGGCGCCTGCGCGGAAACCGTGTGGACCTGCGACCTAAGCCACGAGTATGTTCGCATCAATGCCGAATACCGATCCTGATTCCGTCGTAGTACATGTGGTCGCAGGGGTCATCTTCAACGCCGCGCGGGATCAGGTGTTGATCGCCCGTCGCCCCGATCACCTTCACCAGGGTGGACT
>JBFJMM010000281.1:0-2438 GCA_041633885.1 Porticoccaceae bacterium | reverse complement strand
CGGTTTCGTCGTACAGCCGTTGCAATAGTCTGCCCGCCGCCGCAGAGCGCGTCGGCTCTCCGTAAAACGCAAACAGGTTGCCGCGATTGCGAATTTCGATATTCAGCCGTTGTTCGATCTGACGTAGATGTGCGTCAAATTGGCCACACAGGGATGCGAGGCGATGGGCGTCGTTGGGCTCAAGGGTTACTGTCAGAGCAGCGAGTTGAATGTTCAAATGTAGATTACAAATGCCTTTGGCGAAACCATCAGATGCGTAGCATAGCGGCTTTGCCAGGGGCATGAAATACGTAATATGTGAATATATATATCAAAATCTCCGGGTTGGGATCAGTGCTAAGCGTTATTTGTTATATTTTTAACGGTTGCGTGGTCCTGTCTGTCAACCGGGCACCAGTTGGCCGCGCAGCGAGTTGGGCAGTGCCTCGTCGATCTGGACCCGGGCAAACTGGCCAATCAGGTGGTGATCGCTGCTGGTAAAATTGACCACCCGGTTATTTTCCGTGCGGCCCTGTAGCTGAGCGGGGTTCTTTTTGGATATGCCACTCACCAGTACGCGCTCGACGCTGCCCACCATGGCGGCACTGATCGCCATTGCCTGCTGGGTAATACGGCCCTGCAAAATACTCAGACGCTGTTTTTTGACGTCCGTGGGCAGGGTATCCGGAAGGTCGGCGGCGGGGGTGCCCGGGCGGGCACTGTAGATAAAACTGAAGGAGTGATCAAAGCCGATATCTTCGATCAACTTCATGGTGGCCGCGAAATCCGTGTCGGTTTCCCCGGGGAAACCGATAATAAAATCGGACGATATGCTGATGTTCGGCCGTAGCTGGCGCAGGCGGCGAATTTTTGACTTGTATTCGAGGGCAGTGTGCCCGCGCTTCATGGCGGCGAGAATGCGGTCTGATCCACTCTGCACTGGCAGGTGCAGGTGACTGACCAGTTGCGGTACATCTCCGTACACGTCGATCAGACGGTCGCTAAACTCCACCGGGTGCGAGGTGGTGTAGCGGATGCGTTCGATGCCCTCGATTTGAGCGACGTAGCTGATCAACTCCGCCAGATCGCACAGGGCGCCGTCGCCGGCGTCGCCACGGTAGGCATTAACGTTTTGTCCCAGCAGATTGACCTCCCGCACCCCCTGATTTGCCAGATGAGTGATTTCGGTGAGTACCTGGGGCAGTGGACGACTGACTTCCTCGCCGCGGGTGTACGGCACTACGCAGAACGAGCAGTATTTGGAGCAGCCCTCCATAATGGAAACAAACGCACTGACACCGTCGGCTTCAGGCAGGGGCAGGTGGTCGAATTTTTCAATTTCCGGAAAACTCACGTCCACCACCACCGCACCGTTCTGGCGTTGATGTTCGCTGATCATATGCGGCAGGCGATGCAGGGTCTGCGGACCAAACACCAGGTCGACAAAGGGTGCGCGCCGCGCGATTGCCTCGCCCTCCTGGCTGGCTACACAGCCACCCACGCCAATAATGATGTTTGGATTTTTTTCTTTCAGGGCCTTCCAGCGGCCGAGCTGGTGAAAAACTTTTTCCTGGGCTTTTTCTCGAATCGAACAGGTGTTAAGCAGCAATATGTCGGCCTCGGCGGGATCGGCGGTGTGTACCACCTGGTGGCTGGCACCGAGCAGGTCGCCCATGCGCGCCGAATCGTACTCATTCATCTGGCAGCCGTGGGTCACGATATGGAGTTTTTTGCTAACGGGTTTGTTGATCACGGCGATTCACTCGGGGCCACGGGGCAGATTCAGCGGGCTGGTTCGGTGGGGCAGGGACCGCCAGTATAGCGTTTCACAGACTAAAAGCGTAGCCGGGGACGCGCTTTGCGCTACCAGGTCCGCGTGTGCGGCAGGTGTCTATCCCGCCAGCTGTGGTATCCTGTGCGGCCGCAAACCTGTCACCCGTTTCAGCGACACAAGAGTTGTTATCAACACATGGCCAAAGATCCCATTTACAAGGTAATCTTCTTCAATCAGGGGCAGGTGTACGAGCTCTATGCCCGACACGTCTATCAAAGCGATCTGATGGGCTTTCTCGAAGTTGAAGAATTCCTGTTCGGCGAGCGTTCGCAGATGATTGTCGATCCCGCTGAAGAGAAGCTGAAAAACGAATTTTCCTCCATCAAACGTAGCTTTATTCCCCTGCACAGCGTGTTGCGTATCGATGAAGTGGAAAAAGAGGGCGCTTGCAAGATCAGCGAGGCCAGGGCCGGCAACGTGACTCCCTTTCCGTTCCCTTCGCTGGCTCCGAAACCAAAATCCGATTAACGCCACCTGGCGGTCGCTACCGGGGGTATCGTGCGCCAGTACACAGCGCAGAGGTAACTGGTGCGCATAACGGACCTGTCGCGACGGATTGGTGCCGGTGTGCGGGTGCCTGATGTTCTAAACTCCAGAGAGTTCGGCGTCGACGGAGCACTGGTCG
>JBFJMM010000280.1:0-2481 GCA_041633885.1 Porticoccaceae bacterium | reverse complement strand
CCGCAAAGTCGTGGACACCAACAACGACGAGTGAATTTGCTGTCCGGCGGACTGACTGTTCGATGATTGATCGGCGCGGCACTCACTATCGAAGACCCGCCAGCTTGATCGCAGCCGGGTGGATGTACCAACCACAGGATGTGAACCGCCGTTACCGCATGTTGGACCGGTGTGGCGCTCTATGGGTTACTGGGCGCGTGGGCGAGTACGCGAGCGTAAGTAAAGGCACATAATTAATGCAAAACGCCAAACTGGCTTTTCTTTTTCCGGGCCAAGGGTCACAAAAAATCGGCATGCTCTCGGAATTGGCCGTGCAACAGCCGGCAATTCTCGAGACGTTCGCTCAGGCATCGGCGACCCTGGGCTACGATCTGTGGGATTTAATCCAGAATGGCGATCAGAATGCCATCAATCTTACCGAGCGAACGCAGCCGGCGCTGTTGACCGCCAGTGTGGCGGTGTGGCGCCTGTGGTTGCAGGCCGGTGGTCCCCGACCGGCAATTTTCGCCGGCCATAGTCTTGGTGAGTGGTCCGCACTGGTGTGTGCCGGGGTCGTTGAATTTACCGATGCGGTTTCCCTGGTGCGCCTGCGCGGCCAGTACATGCAGGAAGCGGTGCCGGCCGGAACCGGCGCCATGGCGGCGATTATGGGGCTGGAGGATGAAGCCATCCGCCGTTGTTGCAACCTGGTAGCCAACGGAGAGGTTGTCGGGCCGGTTAATTTTAACGCACCCGGGCAGGTCGTCATCGCCGGCACCACTGGGGCTGTCGAGCGTGCCATCGCAGCCTGTAAGGAAGCGGGGGCAAAACGCGCATTGGCGCTGCCAGTGAGCGCGCCCTTTCATACGGCGTTGATGGAGCCCGCCGCCCGCCGCTTAGCGGAACACATCGCTGCGACAGAATTTCGCCCCCCGCAAATTCCAGTTATACACAATGTGAATGCACGGCCCGAGGCCGATCCGCAGGCGATTAAGCGGCTGGTGATCGAACAAATCCATCAGCCTGTGTTGTGGGTGGCGTGCGTTAACCAATTGGTGTCGGCGGGGATCGAGCTCGCGGTCGAGTGTGGTGCGGGCAAGGTGCTGGGTGGACTTAATAAACGCATCAGCGACCGGATCACCTCACTGGCCACTGAGGATAGCGACAGCTTTAACCACGCGTTGCGCACGGTTTAACTTTGAGAATGAATATTGGCGGAATGTTTTACAGATTGGGTAAGCCGAGGATACGTTATGGCAATTGAAAACACGGTGGCCCTGGTCACTGGGGCGAGCAGAGGGATTGGCGCTGCGATCGCCGATATGTTGGGTGCGGCGGGAGCAGTGGTGGTGGGTACCGCCACCACCGAGGCCGGCGCCGCGGCCATTTCGCAACGTTTCGCGAGCCAGGGTATTCGCGGCAAAGGGGTTACGCTTAACGTTACGGATGCCGCCGCGATAACGGCTGTTGTTGACGGGATTAGTCAGGAGTTCGGTGCGCCGCTGATTCTCGTCAATAACGCGGGTATCACCAGGGACAACATTTTACTGCGCATGAAAGAAGACGAGTGGTCGGATGTGATAGAAACTAATCTGAGCGCCGTCTATCGATTATGTAAGGCCTGCGCGCGGGGCATGACCAAGGCGCGCTGGGGCCGGATCATCAATATTAGTTCGGTGGTGGGTTCCATGGGCAACACGGGTCAGGCGAACTATGCGGCCACCAAAGCCGGGGTCGCAGGGTTTGGGCGCGCCCTTGCCAAAGAGCTGGGATCGCGCAACATTACCGTAAATACCGTCGCACCGGGGTTTATCGATACCGATATGACCCGAGACTTGCCTGAGGCGAACCGGGAGTCCCTGCTGGGTCAGATACCCCTGGCGCGACTGGGTCAACCACAGGAAATCGCCGCGGTGGTAACATTCCTCTCAGGGGACGGGGGCGGCTATATTACCGGCGAAACTATTCAGGTAAATGGCGGTATGTACATGGGGTAACTTTATGATAATAAAGAATTTTATATTGAATCAACAAAACCGGTTACGCATTGAATTTTTTCAGGTAAAATGCGCGACCGTTGCACAGTAAAACCCTGATATACAGACCGCCACCGTCGGCGGCTCAGCTCGCGAGAATAAATATCTTATCTCAACAGGAGTAACGAACACCATGAGTAACATTCAAGAACGTGTCATAAAAATGGTTGCCGAGCAATTAGGCGTTAAGGAAGAAGACGTGAAACCCGATTCGTCTTTTGTCGAAGATCTCGGTGCTGATTCGCTTGACACAGTCGAGTTGATCATGGCCCTCGAGGAAGAGTTTGACACGGAAATACCCGACGAAGATGCCGAAAAGCTGGCGTCGGTGCAGGATGCGATCAATTATATCAATACAAATCTGAGCTGAAATTTTTTCGGTTTGTGCGTAAAGCTGCCAGTGTTCGGGGCAGCTTTTGCGTTTTTGCCATGCGGCCTGGGTGTCAAGACGTCGTCGATTTGTTTT
>JBFJMM010000279.1:0-2484 GCA_041633885.1 Porticoccaceae bacterium | reverse complement strand
GTGATTGGTATCCGCGTCAGTGAAGAAGAGGAGTACGAAGGCGTGGATCTGTCGGAATGTGGTATGGAAGCATACCCGGAGTTTAGCTCGGCCAAGTAGGGGTACATATCGGAATAACATAACAGGATGTTGACGCGACGCAATTGACAGGGGGCCTTCGCCCCCTGTCTTTTTTTTGAACACCGGGGTGCACATCGTGAACGCCGCCGTCGCTGATCAGCGTGCGCATCAAGCGGTGAGTTAGTGGCTTTACGTAGCGGACTCGCGACGCCAGCGGGGCGGATGAAGCGGGTGCATTTTAGCGAGTGACGGTGTATCGTTGGCCACGGTGTTACGACAAAAAAAGTATCGATCAAGAGGAATCAACCAGCTATGAAACTTATTACGGCCATTATCAAACCATTCAAACTGGATGATGTGCGTGAAGCCTTGGCGGATGTTGGGGTGCAGGGCATCACCGTCACCGAAGTCAAGGGCTTCGGTCGGCAAAAGGGACATACCGAATTGTACCGGGGCGCTGAATACGTGGTGGATTTTCTGCCCAAGGTAAAGCTCGAAATTGCGGTCGGGGACGAGATGGTGGACGCGGTCGTTGAGGCGGTGACCAAAGCGGCGAATACCGGGAAAATAGGCGACGGCAAAATTTTTATTACATCCCTCGAAGAAGTTATTCGCATTCGCACGGGGGAAACTGGCGCCGACGCGGTGTGAGCTGTCGAGATAGCCCGAAGCGCGCGCGGGTCTGATCGAAGTCCGTCTATTTCCCGCAACGGTGTCGGCCTGTGAAGCGATTGCTTTGCGGGGCATTGTCCCAGGAGCATCACTCTTCCACCACTGGTCGCGGGCAACTCCAATGATTCGAGAGCGCCATCCTTCGGGGTGGCGCTTTTTTTTGGGAGTGGCTACCTGGGTTTGCGCCGCGCGCGGGGGTGCGCGCGGTCGTAGGTCTTGGCCAGGTGTTGAAAATCCAGGTGGGTGTATATCTGCGTGGTGGATAGATTGGCGTGTCCCAGCAACTCCTGCACCGCGCGCAAATCGCCGCTGGATTCCAGCAGATGACTGGCAAAGGAGTGTCGCAACATATGGGGATGGACGCGCCCCGGCATGCCTTGTCGGACGCTCAACCGGTGTAACCGTTGTTGAATACTGCGATGGGACAGGCGCCCGCCACTGCGGCTGATAAAGACAGCGTTATTATCCGGTGTGGCAGTTTGCACACGCATTGTCAGCCATTGCAGCAGGGCAGTTGCGGCCAGTTTGCCCACCGGCACCGTGCGGGTTTTACTGCCCTTGCCGGTGACCGTGACAGTACCGTCGCCTAAATCCAAATCGCGCAGATTCAGCGCCGCGAGCTCGGCGAGCCGTAGCCCGGACGAGTACAACAGTTCCACAATGGCCCGGTCCCGACAGGTAAACCAGTCGTCGCCGGACACGGCCACAAATTGGCCGGTCTGATCCACGTCCAGGGTCCTGGGCAGTTTACGCTGGCCTTTGGGTGCGCTGATACCCGTGGCCGGGTTGGCCTGAGTCCATTTGCGTCGTACGGCGAAATTAAAGAACGCTCGCAGTGAGGCGAGCCAGCGCCCCAGGCTGGGGGGCGCCATTCCGCCGCGATGCAGTACGGCCAGGCACTGGCGAATATGCTGGTCGTCTACCTGTTGCACGCTGTCGAGGCCGACGCCTGCCGCCCAGCGCTGAAATTTCCCCAGATCCCGCAAATAGGCCTTCAAGGTGTGCACGGACAGGCGGCGCTCGTAACGCAGATAATCCGCGAAGGCGTGAGACTGGTCGGCAAACGGCAGCTCGGGATGGTCGGGCATCGCGTTACCCAGTCAGGTGATCAGGCGTGGAATAACCCGGTTGAGTATCTCGGCGATATAGCTCAGAAATAAGGTACCCATACTGCTGCGATAATACTTGGGATCCGAGTTGCCAATTGCAAGAATCCCGAAGGTATGGCCGTGGCTGAGCGGCACTGCCGCCACGGAGCCAATGTGTTTGCCGTCATCGCCGAACAGGAATGCAGTTTCATCGGGGCGCAAAATGCCGCAAATTGCGCGATTGTTCCGCAACAGTGTGCCCACCTGGCTCTGGGCTTCGTCGAGACCCACCACGCGGGCCTCGCTAACCGGAATCTGTTTACTGTCTTCGAGCAGAATCAGATTGTAGTACTCCAACTGGTAATCGGTGCGCAGACTGTTATACAGCGTGTCCACCGTGCCCGCCAGATCGCGGGCCTCGAGGATGGCAAGCACCAGGCGTTTGGTTTTTTCAAACAGTTTGTCATTGGCGCGCGCGGATTCCAGCAGGTTGCTCAGACGATGGCGCATTTCGATGTTGCGGTCGCGCAGTACAGAGACCTGACGCTCGATCAGCGATACGGCCTGCCCACTTTCATGGGGGAGTTGAATGCTTTCCAGAAGCTTTGGGTGTCGCGTAAAAAAGTCCGGCTGTTCGGCGAGAAAAGCGGCCACACGCTCTTCG
>JBFJMM010000278.1:0-2497 GCA_041633885.1 Porticoccaceae bacterium | reverse complement strand
CGCGTAAAAAAGTCCGGCTGTTCGGCGAGAAAAGCGGCCACACGCTCTTCGGTCAATGAGCTGGACTTTCTGGTCGGGGGTGTATCGCTGCTCATATTTTTATGCGTCCCTGGTAGACCGTGGTGGCAGGGCCGGTCATGGCGACGGATTGGCCCTCTCCTGGCCAGGTGATGTGCAGGTTGCCACCGGGTAATTGCACTGTGACCGTAGAGTCTAGCAGGTCTTGTTGTATTCCTGCCACCACCGCGGCGCAGGCGCCGCTGCCGCAGGCGAGGGTCTCTCCGACCCCGCGTTCATACACCCGCAACTTGATTGCGGTGCGATCGACGACCTGCATAAATCCGGCGTTGACCCGCTGGGGAAAGCGCGGGTGTGCTTCGATGAGGGCGCCGAGGGTGGCAACTGGAGCGGTGGTGACGTCCTGCACCTGCACTATCGCGTGGGGGTTGCCCAGGGACAGTGCCGCCAGGCGTACGACCTGGTCGTCTACCTGCACATCGTAAAGCAGAGCGGGCTGCTCCGCCTGAAATGGAATCGCCTGTGGTGCGAAGCGCGGGATCCCCATGTCCACAGTGATCTGGTTGTCCCGATTAACGGTGAGTTGCAGCACGCCAGCTTTGGTTTGCGCAAGGATATGATGTTTGCCGGTGAGCCTGCGATCCCGCACAAATTTTGCAAAACAACGGGCACCGTTCCCGCACTGCGCCACTTCCCCGCCATCGGCGTTGAAGATTCGGTAATTAAAGTCCACGTTGGGGTCTGTGGGCGGTTCCACCACCAGCACCTGGTCGCAGCCTATACCCAGGCGTCGATCCGCCATACGGCGGGCCAGCGCTTCGGTGACCTGCACTTCCTGGGTAATGGCGTCGATTACAACGAAATCATTACCCAGGCCATGCATTTTGGTGAAGCGCAGTAACATAAAATGATTCCGTTGTTATTGTGTCGAGAACCGTGGTAACAAAAATCTATACCCGTGGGGCTGTCAAGGTGCCGGGTTATTCGGCAGAACGGCCTCGCCGCGCAGTAAATCCGCAATGGTTTCCCGCGCGCGCACTTCGTGTGCCGCCGCCCCATCCACGATAATTTCGGCGGGTCGCGGTCGGGTATTGTAGTTGGAACCCATCACAAACCCGTAGGCCCCCGCGGAATGGATACACAGCAAATCTCCGGCGCCGATTGCGAGTGCCCGTTCTTTGCCAAGAAAATCTCCCGTTTCACACACCGGCCCGACCACGTCGTATATTTTTGACCGGGATGCCTCGTCACCGGTGAGTTGCACCGGTTCGATGGCCATCCACGCCTGATACAGGGCGGGGCGCAGCAGGTCGTTCATGGCGGCGTCTACAATCGCGAAATTTTTCTGGGGGTTTGATTTTATCTGGTTGACGCGGGTTAACAACACCCCGGCGTTGGCGGCGATGGAACGACCCGGCTCGAATATAAGAGTCAGATCCCGCTGTCCGAGCCGTTGGCGAATGGCGTTGATATAGGTTTGTGGGTCCGGCGGCGTCTCGTCCCGGTAACGCACGCCGAGGCCGCCGCCTAAATCCAGATGGGCGATGGCGATACCATCCTCGGCCAGTTGCTCAACCAGCAACAAAATGCGCTCCAAAGCGGCCAGAAACGGTGCCACACTGGTGAGCTGCGAGCCAATATGGCAGTCGACGCCGACCACCTGCAGGTGGGGTAAAGTGGTCGCGTAACGATACACAGCGCGGGCTTCGGCGATGTCGATACCAAATTTGTTTTCTCGCAATCCAGTGGAGATGTAGGGGTGAGTACCGGCGTCCACATCTGGGTTCACCCGCATGGATACCCGCGCGATTTTACCGAGTTCGCCCGCCACGTCGTTGATGGTGCTGAGTTCGGTGGCGGATTCCACATTGAAGCAGAGAATACCCACTTCCAGAGCCCGCGCGATTTCCCGCGGTTGCTTGCCCACGCCGGAGAATACGGTTTTGGCGGGATTTCCGCCGGCGGCCAGTACGCGCTCCAGTTCACCCGCGGAGACGATATCGAATCCCGATCCGAGTTGTGCCAGCAGGTTGAGTACGGCGATGTTCGAGTTTGCTTTGACGGCGTAACAAATCAGATGGGCACAATCGGCGAGGGCGTCCCGATAGGCCAGAAAATGTTCGGTAAATGCCGCGCGGCTATATACATAGGTCGGCGTTCCGTAGCGTTCGGCGATACTCGCCAACGGCACGTCCTCGGCATACAGTTGGCCGTTGCGATAATCGAAATGATTCATGTCGGCGGTAGTTTAAGTATCGCTTCCGTTGCCGTCGGCGCTGTCCTCGGATGCGGGTCGGGTGGCTGGTTGCGTTGCGGCGGGGATATTGCTCTGCGGTTGTGAGGCGGGTTCCGGCAAATACAAGGGCCCTTTGTTGCCACAGGCGGCGAGCGTAATCAACGAGGTGATGGTCAGCAGGGATAGTCGTAACGGTTTCATAGGCCAGCGCTGTCTCAAAATGATAGTGGGGACGATAAGCGG
>JBFJMM010000277.1:0-2520 GCA_041633885.1 Porticoccaceae bacterium | reverse complement strand
TGGACGATGCAGTCGGCCACCAGAGACGACATGATCTGGCAGTAGGCGACATTGAGATCGCCTTCGGCAATGGCTTCGGTAATCAGCGCGGACGTCACGAAGTCGAGGCCGCTACCCCCCAGAGTTTCCGGCACTTCCGGCGCGATAAAGCCCATCTGGCCCATCTGCGCCATCAGGGTGCGATCAATGGCGCGATCACCTTCCCGGGCCTGATAGCGCGGCGCTATTTTCTCACTGGAAAATTTGCGGGCGCTGTCGATAATCGATTGCTGCAATGGCGAGAGGCCGAAGTCCATGGGGTGCTCCGCGTGGCGTCGACTGCGCATTGAGTCGGCTAGGTGGTTGGCGAGGGAGTCGGTGGACGACATGATAGGAAAATCAGACAATTTATGTCAACAACTTGCCATATTTAGTTGCGCCATTACAATGCTTCGGGTGGTTGCGGTTTTGCACCGCAATCCGTGCCAATCCAATAAAGGACCCCCATGCCCGCAAACAGTATGTCTCGTCAGGACACCAGCAATAAACTGTTTTTCAGGTTATTTCAGGCGGTCAATATCATTCATCGCACAGGCACCCAGGCCCTGAAGCAATTCGATATCAGCACCCAGCAGTGGTCGGTGCTGGGGGCCTTGTCCCGGGAGGGATGCGAAGAGGGTATGACGGTCAATGAACTGTCCGATTATTTGCTGGTGAGTCGCCAGAACCTGACCGGGGTGCTGGGCCGCATGGAGCGGGCAGGTTATATTGCGCGGCAGGTGAATCCCCGCGACCAGCGTTCCCGCCACGTTATTCTTACCCCTTGCGGAAGCGAGGTGTGGCAAATTATCCAGCCCGCCATCGCCGATTTCTACCAGGCGAGTTTGCAGGGAATTAGTGAAGGCAGGCAACGGCACACTATTGCGCTACTCGAAGATTTAGTCGGCAATATGAAACAGCCTTAGGTGACTGGTAAGTATCTGCTCGAGAACAGCGGCAACCGGACTCCGCGCTGGGGCTCGTCGAAACACTAATCTCCCTGTGGATTGTTGTATTCTCCAGTATGAAACAATAGTTGAAATGGCGGGCCACTGATGCAGATCACTGAGCGGGATCAACACTGGATGCTGCGGGCGTTGGCCCTGGCCGGTGAGGCCGAAGCGGCCGGCGAGGTTCCGGTGGGCGCTGTGCTGGTAGCGGGCGACGAGGTGGTGGGGGAGGGATGCAACAGCCCGATCGGTAGCTGTGATCCCAGTGCGCATGCGGAAATTCAGGCGTTGCGCAGTGCCGGTCGCAGGCTCGGCAATTATCGCCTACCGGGCACGACGCTGTACGTGACCATCGAACCCTGCGCCATGTGTGTGGGCGCCATGGCCCACGCCCGCATTGAACGTCTGGTGTTTGGCGCCACCGAACCGAAGGGGGGCGCGGTCACCAGCCGCGCCGCGCTACTGGACAACGGCTGGTTCAACCACCGTATTCAATGGACAGGTGGTGTGCTCGCCGAGCAGTGTAGCGGGTTGATGAGTGAATTTTTTCAGCGGCGCCGCGAGCGCGAATAAGAGCCTGTGGTTCCTATCGACTGACTGGACAATCCAGTTTCCTAGAGGGGCATTAAAATATCGTTGCGCCAGCCCGGCGTGTCGGCGGATGGGGCGTTCTGCTGGGCGGTAAGGCGCGCCTGTTCCAGGGAGTGCCACTGCAAGATGGTGCGGTAATGGCGAATATTCTGCACAAAGTGTACGGGTTCGGTGCCCCGTGCGACGCCGTGCCTGACGGTGGAGTAGTATTTACGTTGGGACAGTAGCGGTAGGTGGCGGCGCACATCTCGCCAGCGGTTGGGATTCATACCGGCGCGGTCGGTGAGTACCCGCGCGTCCTCAAGGTGTCCCAGCCCGATATTGTAGGCCGCCAATGCCAGCCAGGTGCGGTCGGGTTCGACGATGGCGTCGGGAATGCGTGCCTTGGTTCGTAATAAATATTCGACGCCACCGCGTAAACTCTGTTCCGCATCGAGGCGATCGCTAACCCCCATTTCCCGTGCGGTATCCGTGGTCAACATCATCAGGCCGCGCACGCCGGTTGGTGAGGTGGCGCGCGGATTCCAGTGGGATTCCTGATAGGCGATGGCGGCGACCAGATGCCAGTCGAGTTCGTGGCGCTGCGCGATATCCTGAAACAGGGGCTGGAATTCGGGGAGTCTGGTTGCCACTCTTTTCATGAATAGTTGCGAGCCGCCGACGCTAAATCCATCGGTGTGGTCAAAAAAACGTTCCTCCAGGCGGGTCAGTTGACCACTCGCCTGATAGTCCTCTAAAAATACGTTGGCCGCCCGTATCAGCGTATCGTCCCCGTAGCTGGGGAATGCCCAGGCGATGGGTTCCGGGTCGGTTAGATCAAAAGCCGCACGCGCTTTCGGATAAAGACTACGATCAATATCAAAGGCTGAAGAATCGACGATGGCGTAGTCCGCATCGCCATCGTGCACCATCTGCATTAACTCCAGCATTTCGGCGCCAGCCAGCTCCTGCCACGCCAGTT
>JBFJMM010000276.1:0-2531 GCA_041633885.1 Porticoccaceae bacterium | reverse complement strand
TCGCGCGTTAACGGCAGGCGGCGATGGGGATACGGCCTTCGCGGCGGCCCGGGACATGGTCAGTGCATTTCCGGATTCGGGGGACGGGTGGGTGGCTTACGCCGCTGCGGCCCAGGCCTCAAACCGGCTGTTCGAAGCGGAACGGGGCTGGGCAAAAATCACTGGCGCGACGCCCGACGGTTCGCCCCGCTGGCTGGAGGGCATGGGGCAGCGCATCGCGCTGTTGGCCAGCCTGGCGGAAACGGGGGAAAAACAGGGATCACGGATCTGTGAACTGGCGGGGCAGGTAAAACCCTATCAGCACAATATGGCACAGGGGGTGCGCACGGAGTTTGAAAAAACTGTACAAGTGTATCGGTGCCCGTAGTGGGTTAAGCAAGGCGCGTAGTGACGAGGTCGCGGTGATGAGAATTCGCAAATACGATAGCGGTTACAGCAGACGCCATTTTCTCGGGCAAATGGCCAAAGGAGCACTGGCCACCGGGGTGTTGGCACCGCTGTGGTCCACCATTGCCCGGAGCGGGGATATAACCGCAGCGTATCCGGAAGAGCTGTTGTCCCTCGACGCGTTCACCGCCGGAAAAATCAATACCGGGGATATAATTGACGCCAATAATGTGGAGCAGGTGCGGGATTTGCTCGACCCGATTCAGTACACGCAAATCACGCAGATGGGACGGCGCCTCAAGGTGGTCAAAACTACCACCGATATCATGCGGTTGAGCCCCTGGGAATATATCGAGGCGACACTCAAAAATAACGGCCAGGGCACCTTCGACGCCAATGGCAATGTGGTCACCCAGGACGGCCAGCCATGGATCGGTGGCAATCCGTTTCCCGATCCAAAATCCGGGATTGAAGTGTTTGCCGGGGTCACCCTGAGCTGGGGTCGGCACGATGCCTCTTTTTATGCCATCAAGGAGTACGATCTCAACGACGAGGGGGTGGTCGCCTACAATTACGATACCTGCTGGGTGGAAATGTCCCCGGTGGCGCGGGTCGTGATGGAGCCCAAGCCCTATTGGCCGGGCCACGAAGACAAGTTGCGCTATCAGTCGGTGTTTTTTGTGAGTCCCAACGATATCAAGGGCACGGCGTTTCTTAATGTCTGGTACTACGACCAGCGGCAGTTCCCGGATTTGTATGGTTATCTTCCGGCCTTCAAGCGAGTGCGGCGCTTTCCCACCAATCAACGTTTCGAGCCGTTAATACCGGGCTCCAACCTGTATCTCTCCGATGCCTGGGCGGCGGGTGACCCCTTCCTGACCTGGGGCAATTACAAGGTGGTACATCGCGGGCCGGGGCTGGCGGCGGTGTCCGGCAGCTGGACCGGTGAGCACGACAACTGGGAGCATACCACCCACGGCGGACCCCAGGGTCTGACGTTCTGGGATACGGAGGTGGAACTGATACCCGAGGTGATTGTGGTGGAAGCGGAGCCGGTGGCGTTCCCCCGCGCCCCGGTGGGTAAAAAACGGGTGTGGTTTGATGCCCGCACCCTGTTGCCGTTGAGCATGGTGTCCTACGACCGTCGCGGCGAAATATTCCGCTCCTTTGACGGCGCCTACTCCCTCTATGAACAGGGGGATAAGAAGGTGATGGATGGCGCCCATCCCTACTGGTCCTGGACCCGGGTGCATGCTCACGACATACAAACCAATCGCATTACCCGCCTCGAGCAGGTTGCGGAAGTCGGGGGCGGGCATCGCATGCGGGTCAACGACCCCGGTATGTATGAAAAATATCTGACGCGCAATTCCATGACCCGACTCGGGGCATGACCAGGCGCGGCCCTGTTTGCCGGTTTGCGGGCAGTAAAACGTCCACGACTGGAGCGTCCACCGCGAGGAGAGCGTACTCATGATCGCGCGCCATATTGTTTTTACCCTGTTGGTATTTCTGGCCCCCGTGGCGGTGGCGGATAACCACGGCGTCAGCCATGTGGTGCTGGCCTGGTTAAAGCCGGGTACCAGTCAGGAATATATCGCCGAAGTGGAGGCCCGCTCCCAGGTGTTGCGGGATATTCCGGGGGTACGGGAAATTCGTACCGGCGCGGCACTGGCCAGCGAGCGCCCCGTGGTGGATGCGAGTTATGATCTGGCCATTTACGTATATTTTGATACCGCTGAAGATTTACAGCGCTATCTGGGCCATCCCACCCATACTGATTTTGTTAATCAATGGGTGAAACCACACCTTGAGCGTATGCAGGTTTACGATTTTCAGGCCCGTTAATACCGAAGTGGTTTTAATAAATACGATTTGCGTCGTGTCCCCTGCAATTGGGTTTGCTACACTGTAGCGCAGTCCATTCTCGATCATGTTGAGCGTTGCCAGATACCCTCGATGACAGGTTGGGGTGCGACAGCCAACTGGACGAAAGCTGGATAAAAGCTGGACAAAAGTACAACGATTACAGGATTGATCATGTCCGTAGAAGCGCTAAAAACAGCCACTTCCCCCGCCTCAGTTACGATCAAGTTACAACCCGCCTCCGCGGATATCTGGGACAAGAAATATCGTCTCAAGGA
>JBFJMM010000275.1:0-2550 GCA_041633885.1 Porticoccaceae bacterium | reverse complement strand
TCGGGGAAGATTCCATCGCAACTATTAATCTGTAGTAACTACAAAGGATATTTCGAGATGACTGCTGGCAACTATGATCGCAACGCTGAAATCGCGCGCATTGAAAAAGACTGGGCGGAAAACCCGCGCTGGAAAGGCGTCACCCGAACCTACAGCGCTGCGGATGTGGTGCGCCTGCGGGGCTCAATCAGGAAGGAAAACACCCTCGCTCGCCGCGGTGCCGAGCAACTGTGGTCTTTGGTCAACGGCTCGGCGCGCAAAGGTTACGTCAACTGCCTGGGTGCGCTGACCGGTGGACAGGCGTTACAGCAGGTGAAAGCCGGCATCGAAGCCATTTACCTGTCCGGCTGGCAGGTGGCCGCGGATAACAACGCGGGCATGGCCATGTACCCCGATCAATCCCTGTACCCGGCTAATTCTGTGCCGGCGGTAGTACAGCGCATTAACAATACTTTTTCCCGCGCCGACCAGATCCAGTGGGGCAAGAACCTGCAGCCGGGAGACACGGGCTATGTGGACTATTTCGTGCCCATCGTCGCCGATGCCGAGGCCGGTTTTGGCGGCGTATTGAATGCGTACGAATTAATGAAGGGCATGATCGAAGCCGGCGCCGCTGGGGTACACTTCGAAGACCAGTTGGCGTCGGTAAAAAAATGTGGCCATATGGGCGGCAAGGTACTGGTACCCACCCAGGAAGGCATACAGAAATTAATTGCCGCGCGTCTCGCAGCAGACGTTGCCGACGTCCCCACCATTGTACTGGCGCGCACCGACGCCAATGCCGCGGATCTGCTGACCTCCGATTGCGACGACCGGGACAAGCCGTTCGTCACCGGTGAACGTACGCCAGAGGGTTTTTATCGCGTGCGGGCGGGGCTCGACCAGGCTATCGACCGCGCCCTGTCCTACGCGCCCTATGCCGATTTACTGTGGTGTGAAACCGCAACACCGAGCCTCGAAGAAGCACAGCGCTTTGCCGATGCCATTCATGCCAAATTTCCGGATCAACTGTTGGCGTATAACTGTTCGCCTTCCTTTAACTGGAAGAAAAACCTCGACGATGCCACCATCGCCAAATTCCAGCAGGAACTGAGCAACATGGGTTATAAATATCAGTTTATTACCTTGGCTGGCATTCACAACATGTGGTACAACATGTACGACCTGGCTCACAGTTACGCCCGCGGAGAAGGCATGAAGCATTATGTTGAGAAAGTTCAGGAGCCGGAATTTGCAGCCGCCAGCCGTGGTTATACGTTCGTTTCTCACCAACAGGAAGTAGGCACCGGTTATTTCGACGACATGACCACCGTGATTCAGGGTGGCAAATCTTCAGTCACCGCGTTGACCGGATCCACGGAAGAACAACAGTTCTGATGAAGTGTATTGTCAGTTAAAAAAGGCCGCCTCCGGGCGGCTTTTTTTTGCCCGCAACATGCGTTGCGATGGCTGCGGGGTTTCGTTATTATCCAGCTACTCAATAAACAAGCGCGTTCGCTCCTCCATCTCACCAAAGCAATCCGTCGTCTGCGGGGAACATAATGAAATTAATGTATTTCCATCTCATGCCCTACATGGACCTGCCAGAGGATTTTGCGGAAAAACATGAGTCGGTGTGGGTCGACGTGAACTCGAAATTATTCGATCCGCGCAAAGCCCACCATATGTACCACGAATTTATCAGCGAACTGGAACACGCGGATGCGGTCGGGTTCGACGCCATCTGTGTCAACGAACACCATTCCAACGCCTACGGCATGATGCCCTCGCCGAATCTATTGGCGTCGACCCTGGCGCGCTCCACCCGCGATGCGGCCATTTGCGTCATGGGTAATTCCCTGGCCCTGTATAACCCACCGACGCGGGTCGCGGAAGAATTCGCCATGCTCGACTGTCTGTCCGGGGGCCGTTTGATTGCCGGATTTCCGGTGGGCACGCCCATGGATACCTGTTATGCCTATGGGCAAAATCCCAGTCAGTTACGACAGCGCTACCACGAAGCCCACGATTTAATTATGCGCTGCTGGACAGAAACGGATCCTTTTGCATTTCACGGCCGTTTTAATCAGCAGCGTTACGTAAACCCCTGGCCAAGACCGGTCCAGGCGCCCCATCCACCGGTATGGATTCCCGGGGGTGGCGCGGTGGAAACCTGGCGCTGGTGTGCGGATGTGGATTATGTCTACGCTTACCTGTCCTACTACGGCTACCTGGCCGGACAGGCCACCATGCAGGGCTTCTGGCAGGAAATGAAAAGTCTTGGCAAGGAACCCAACCCGTTTCGCGCCGCTTTTTTGCAATTTGTGGGGGTGGCCGAAACCGAGCAGGAAGCGCTCGACCTGTACCGCGAACCGGCTGAATATTTTTATAATCGCTCCCTCAAAGTGTCCCCCAAATACGTGGCACCGCCCGGTTACATGACCGAAGCCACCCTGCGCGCCCGCGCCCAATCCCAGGTCGCCAAACTGGCCGGCCAAACGTCCGGCGCCGACGCCGCTGGTGCCGGCGCCGCAAAAGTTGAAGGCGCTGGCGGCCCGCCCAGCTTCGAGG
>JBFJMM010000274.1:0-2617 GCA_041633885.1 Porticoccaceae bacterium | reverse complement strand
GCACACATCCTGTTCTCGACAGTTCTCCCCGATCAGCTCGGCGATACTACGCAACACCGCATCTCCGGTCTGGTGCCCGTGGTTATCGTTAATTGATTTAAAATTATCTACATCCATCAATAGTAAGGACATCGATACACCCGTGCTCGCCGCCCGCTCCATCTGCGCTTGAAGCTTTGTCTCAAGGGCTGGGCGATTGTGTATGCCGGTCAAGCTGTCGTGGGTGTTGCTCTGCAGCAGATCGGCATTTACCTGCTCCATCTGGCGCTGATATTCTTCCAGTTGACTCTGATAAGCGGACTGCTCCTCCGCCAACCGCTCCATCTCCCCCACCATGTGCCGCAATTCGAGCTGCGCGACTACCTGCCGCGATAATGCCCGCAGCGCCTCGATTTTATCTTCATCCAGCACCCGGGGAACGCGGTCGATCACACACACCGTGCCAAGCGCCTTGCCTGCCGATGTAACCAGCGGCGCACCCGCGTAAAATCGAATACTGGGATCACCGGTTACCAACGGGTTGGTCACAAATCGCCGGTCGAGGGTCGCGTCCTGAACAATCATGACCTGTTTGGGCTTGCGTATGGCGTGCGAGCAGAACGCGTATTCGCGGGGAGTTTCCTTTGCCTCCAGACCTACCCGGGCCTTGAACCACTGGCGCTCTGCGTCCACCAGGGAAATCAGCGCAATCGGAGTTTCACAGATAAACGCGGCCAGATTAACGATATCATCATACGCCTGCTCCTCCAGGGTATCGAGAATATTGTAACGGGCCAGCGCCTCCAGGCGCGATTGTTCCTTTGACACTAAGGATACGACCATAGGACAAGGTTTCTCTGATACACTAAGTTCTACGAGTTATCGGACGTTTTCCCCAATACCTTGAGTAGCAATATCGTAAATACGGCTATTTCCGGCAGTTCATCCACGGGCGTCAGGCGGGATTGTAGCATTGTTAACCTAGCGGTCAATAAAGCCAGATTCAGGACCACAACGACACTTCGATTCAAAAAACGGTTCCGTTTTTCGCCGCTCCCCCGTATGTTACGCCGATGGCAAAATTAATCCTGTTACTGGTATTTGGTTTTATCCTTTGGTACGGCTGGCGTCGCCTGCAGGAACTCGGGAAGCTACCCGCCGCACAGCGTAAATCCGCGTTACTGCGCGGCGCCTTTATCGCCTTGTTCGTGGTGACCGTGGGACTGGTGGTGACCGGCCGCGCCCACTGGATTGCCGCCGCCGTCGCGGGCCTGTTGCCGCTCACCCAGAAATTAGTTCATATTGCCCTCAGAGCCTTTCCGTTACTGCAATTCTGGCAGCGGGCCACCGGTGCCCCACTCGCTCCCAAAATAAAGACCACCGCGCTGGAAATTTCCATCAACCTGGCGACCGGCAGTATCGATGGAAAAATACTTCAGGGGGAACACGCGGGTCAGCCACTATCGGCCCTCGATCGCGCACAGCTGGAACAGGTGCTCGCAACGTGGCGCGGTGAGGATCGCGAATCGGCCCTGCTCCTCAATGCCTATTTGGCGCGCCGTTTTGCCGGCAGCCAATCCCATGCGGAACGGCAACCGCCCCCGCCGGCAGGTCAGTTAAACATCGACGAGGCACGGCAAATTCTCGGCGTTCAGGACACCGCCACCCGGGAAGAAATTATCAAAGCCCACAAGCGCCTCATACAAAAGCTGCACCCGGATCGGGGCGGCAACGACTATCTGGCTGCCAAGGTTAATGCCGCGAAGGACCTGCTCACTGGATAACCGCGGTGTACCCCACAGGTCGCGCTCCGTATAATGCCCACCTGATGCTCACACCCACCGTCCCGGTGGCACAGCTGGATAGCGCAGCCCCCTCCTAAGGGGCAGGTCAGAGGTTCGAATCCTCTCCGGGACGCCAATTATTGTCGCATCCGCTGCTGGCTCCGTAACGCCCAAAAAAAGTATTCGCGCAGCTTGTTTGTCTCTATTTGTCGTCTCAATATTTCAGTAGAATGCGCGCACCTTGTCACCGGTAGCGGCCGCTACCGGTTCTGCCTTTTGGAAAACCGCACCACATGCTACCCGCCGACACGATAGAGCTCGCCAAACATATTCTTACCGGACTGTCAGTCATTCTCGGCGTCGGCTGTCTGTGCGGCGCGCTATCCAGAAAAATTGGTCTACCGGATATTGTTCTCTACCTGATCGCGGGAATGGTGCTGGGCGGTGCCGGCCTGGGCATACTCGATATCGCGGCGGACAGCGCGGTAAACCAGGCTATCCTTATTTTTGGCGCCTCTTACCTGGTGTTTGATGGTGGCGCATCGCTGCGTCTGAAAGTGCTGAGTCAAGTGTGGATTTCCATCACCGTGATCGCCACTGTCGGCATGCTGATCACCGCCGCGGTGACCGCTGCAGCCGCCTACTACATCGCCGATATCCCACTCATGGTTGCGTTGCTGATTGGCGCTGCCATTGCCTCCACTGATCCCGCTACGCTGGTTCCGATTTTCAAGCAGGTGCCTATTCGCGAGCGCGTCGCGCAAACCGTTATGGCGGAGTCCGCGTTTAACGACGCCATGGGCGCTATCGCCACCTTTACCATTGCCGGCATCATGCTGGGAACCGGGGAATTC
>JBFJMM010000273.1:0-2618 GCA_041633885.1 Porticoccaceae bacterium | reverse complement strand
CGCGAGGCCGAGAAGCGGGGCTGGCCTGCCCTGCATGCCCAACTGGCGCAGATCGATCCCGACAGCGCTGCCAGATTACATCCCAATCATTCCCAGCGTATTCAACGGGCGCTGGAGGTTTACCACATCACTGGCCGGTCGCTAACCGCCGTGCATCGGGAACAATTGCGTTGCGGTCGGGGCACAGCCGCCCTTGCGGACAACTATCGGGTGGTGGCCTGTGCGCTGTCGGGCGGCGCGCGGGCCAATTTGCATAATCGAATTGCCCTGCGCTTCGGGCTGATGCTGGAGCGCGGCCTGGTCGAGGAAGTGGCGACACTGCGCGCCCGGGGTGATCTGTCGCCCACCTCCACCGCCATGCGCGCCGCCGGGTATGGGCAGCTATGGTCGTATCTCGAGGGTGATTGCGACTATCAAACTGCGGTCGAGAGGGGGGTGATCGCTACCCGGCAACTGGCCAAGCGGCAGCTCACCTGGTTGCGTAGCTGGCCCGATTTACACTGGTTGGATATTGAAACCCCGACGGGAATTTCGCCAGCGCCCCCAGAAACTTTGGTTAATTACTTGAAAATTTTGGAAAAAGAGGCCATATACTAAACCCGCGACCGATAGTATCATAGCCGTCCAGCCGGTGTGTTGTTGGATCTGGCGCTTTAACCGTATGGTTTTATTGATTATTTAGTTTTTTATGGTTTCCTAAGAGAAGGAGAATAACGATGTCAAAAGGGCATAATTTACAAGACCCTTTCTTGAATGTGCTGCGCAAGGAACGGATCCCTGTCTCTATTTTTCTGGTCAATGGCATCAAATTGCAGGGCCAGGTCGAGTCTTTTGATCAGTTTGTCGTATTGCTCAAGAATACCGTGAGCCAGATGGTCTACAAACATGCCATATCTACGGTGGTGCCATCCCGTCCCGTGAAGTTGCCCATGGCAGTGCCACCCTCGGGGGACGGTGAAGAGGGTGACGAGGACCAGGGGGGCTGATTGTTTTTTGATCGCCCGAACTCCGGCGAACTCGCGGTCCTGGTACACCTCGATATCGCCAGTGAGCGGGAACCGGAAGACTCCCGGGAATTTGAAGAGCTGGTGCTCTCCGCAGGGGGCGACCCGGTGGCCGTGGTTGGCGGGCATCGGCAAACCCCCCAGAGTCGCTACTTTATCGGCACCGGCAAGTTGCAGGAACTCACCGCTCTGGTACGTGAGCACGACGCCAGACTCGTTATTTTTAATCACCCACTGAGTCCAAGTCAGGAACGCAATCTGGAGCAGGTGTTGTCCTGCCGGGTGGTGGATCGAGTGGGGCTTATCCTCGATATTTTTGCGCAGCGCGCGCAGACCCACGAAGGTAAATTACAGGTGGAGCTCGCCCAGCTCCAGCATTTGAGCACTCGACTGGTGCGCGGCTGGACCCACCTGGAGCGGCAGAAAGGCGGCATCGGGTTGCGCGGTCCGGGGGAAACCCAGCTGGAAAGTGATCGGCGTATGGTGCGGGCACGTATCAAAGCGATTCAGAAACGCCTTGAAAAAGTGCGCAGTCAACGCGCGCAGGGGCGCCGCCGACGGCGGCGCGCGGAAATTCCCACGGTGTCGCTGGTTGGATACACCAACGCCGGCAAATCGACGCTGTTTAACGCCCTGGCCAACGCCACCAGCTTCGTCGCCGACCAGCTGTTTGCGACCCTGGATCCCACTATGCGGCGCCTCGATCTGGATCAGGTCGGACCGGCGATTGTCGCGGATACGGTGGGTTTTATCAGCCATTTACCCCATAAGCTGGTGGAGGCCTTTCGCGCCACGCTCGAGGAAGCGGCGCAGGCCAGTTTGCTGCTGCATGTTGTGGATGCCGCCAGTGATACCCGTCATCAGAATATTGAGCGTGTTAACGAGGTGCTGGCGGAAATCGGCGCCGCCGAACTCCCGGTGTTGATGGTCTACAACAAAATTGATTTACTCGATGGTGTGGAGCCACGCATCGAACGGGACGCCCGCGGTAAACCGGTTGGCGTGTGGTTGTCCGGGCACAGCGGGGCCGGGCTGGCGTTGCTGAGAGCGGCCATGGTCGAATTGTTAAGTGGCGCTATTCACCAGGGTACCTATTATTTGACACCGCAACAGGGGCGGTTGCGGGCGCAGTTTTACCGCGCCAATAGCGTGGTCGAAGAACAGAGCACGGAAAATGGTGGTACCATATTGCGGGTGAGGCTGGCGCGGGCGGACTTTAGTCGCCTGTTAAAAACTGCGGGTATGGATGTTCGGGATTTGACGCCGGTGCCCCAGGAAACTGTCCCTCATAAGCTGGCGCGTAGCGCCTGATAGTGAATTGCATAACCGCTTTTTAAAAGCGGCGAATCTGGAGTAATCAATGGCCTGGAATCAACCTGGTGGCGGCAAAGATCCCTGGGGTGGCGGAAATACACCCCCCGAACTCGATCAGGCGCTACGTGAACTGAAAGAAAAATTTTCAGGAATTTTCGGTGGCGGTGGTAAAGGCGCGGGGGGCGACGGTCAGTCCGGCGGGGGTGGCTTTGCGTTTTTCGCTGGCGCTTTATTGATCATTGCTATTGTCTGGTCCCTGTTCGGCATTTATCAGGTCGACGCCAAGGAAAAAGCCGTCAT
>JBFJMM010000272.1:0-2650 GCA_041633885.1 Porticoccaceae bacterium | reverse complement strand
TTGTGTGCGCCGTGACACGGGGAGTAAATCGCCGGGGGCTGGCAGTGTTGCTGGGCATCGGGCTGGGTGTAGCAGGGGCGGCCGTGGTGGCGATATTTGCGGACGTTGTTGCGCAGATGGCGGAGGGGATGGGGCAGGAGCTGTTCAACGCCGGTATATTATTAACCGTGGTACTGATGCTCGCCTGGCACAATATCTGGATGTCCGTACACGGCGCGGAGCTGGCGGGCAAGGCAAGTAAAGCCGGGGAGTCGGTGCGTCAGGGTATCGAGCCGATTACCGTGCTGGTAGTTTTGGTAGGTTTGGCGGTATTGCGTGAAGGGGCGGAAGTTGTCCTGTTTCTGTACGGTATTGCCGCTAGTGGCTCCTCAGCCGGGGGCATGGCTCTCGGCAGTGGCATCGGGCTTCTGACCGGCACCCTGGTTGGATTCGCGCTCTATGGCGGGTTGATCCGCATCCCAATGCGCTACTTCTTTTCCGTAACAGCCATTATGTTGATGCTACTTGCCGCAGGTATGGCATCCCAGGCGGCGAAATATCTGATTCAGGGGGACTTTATTCCAGCCTGGGGTTACGGTTTGTGGGATAGCTCCGGGTTGATAGAGAACGGTTCGTTACTGGGGCAGGTGCTGGGCACGCTGGTTGGCTACGATGCGCAGCCCGCGGGGATGCAGCTGGTGTTCTACGTGGCAACGTTGGTGACCATATTTGGCGGTATGAAGCTGGTTAATGTACGCAAGGAAAGAAAGCAAGTGTTAGCCGCGCAAACTCAGGGTATGCCACTGGTTACGGGGCTTGTGCTGGTCGTTACGAGTTTGCTGTTCCTGTCCGCCGTGCCGCCCGTGCAGGCGGGGTCGGCAGCGAATATCAAAGCGCCGATCATGGCGTATGGCGATACCGCAATTGAATGCCGCGGCGGCTAGGGGCAGGACGACGACCACCCCAGGGATGGAGAGTAACGGCATAAAGCGGCGGTTGGCCAGCATCGGGTCTCTCTGCTTTACAGAAATAGTCTTTGCGTACGACACCGGGCCAGGGAATCACCAAATATCGACGTGGGGGCGTGGGTGACGGTGCCGACAGTCCCACCGAGCTCCCCGCTAGCTTTCAGGTCAAGTGAAGGGCGATGGACAGTTTGGGCCAAGGTTACAGGCGTTTGCGGAGTTGGGTGCCCGGTAACCACCAGGAGCGTAATCTCAGCCCTGCGTTTTTCGGCAGGGCGAAACAGGCCGACTACGGCGTCCAATAGTCGGCCGGGAAACCTTTCGGACTGATCGGCGCACCGCCAGATAACACCATTCGTTTTGACGTGGAGCCGGCACATCGATCACTGTTATCGCGTCACTGCAAGGCCGGTCGCTCCGGCCTTTTTTATGTTTGGCGGGTAGTAAATTGACAAACGATTGATGGTAACGCACTGTGGCGCCTGAATTTATCGAGAACTATGCATGCACGAATCCCTGGGCTTGTTGATTGGTTTCATTGTCGTCCTGGGTATTGGCGCCCAGTGGCTGGCCTGGTGGCTCAAGTTACCGTCCATACTGTTTTTGTTGTTGATCGGTATCGTGGCCGGACCGGTCACCGGCGTGTTAAACCCCGACGCAATATTCGGGGAAATTTTATTCCCCCTGGTCTCCATTGGCGTCGCGCTGGTGTTGTTTGAGGGCGCGCTGACCCTGCACTTTTCCGATATTCGCGGTCACGGCTCGGCGGTGACCAACCTGGTGAGCTGGGGTGCCGTCGTCAACTGGTTGTTGATTGCAGGTGGCACCTGGCTGTTTACTGATTTCTCCTGGTCCATGGCGCTATTGTTTGGCGCGCTGGTGGTGGTCACCGGGCCGACCGTGGTGGTGCCCCTGTTGCGCACGGTGCGACCGAATCCTGCGGTGAGCAATATTCTGCGCTGGGAAGGGATTCTGATCGATCCGCTGGGTGCCCTGTTTGTGGTTTTGATCTACGAAGCCATTGTGTCGGACGTGCACGGCGGATCGCTCGAACTTTTTTTCAGGGTGATTGCCCTGGGAGTACTGAGTGGCGGCATCGGCGCGCTGGTGCTTGGCTGGCTGCTTAAGCGACATCTGGTGCCGGAATATTTACAGAATGTTTTTACACTCGCGGCGGTGATTGGAGTGTTTAGCTTTAGCAATCACTTTGCACACGAGTCCGGGTTGTTGGCCGTTACGGTGATGGGCGTATGGTTGGCAAATACCAAAAATCTGGATATGAGCGATATTCTCAGTTTTAAGGAAAGCCTGTCGGTACTGATTATATCCGTGCTGTTCATTGTCCTGGCGGCGCGCCTCGATTTTCAGCAATTGATTGCCCTTGGCTGGGGGGCGGTGGGCGTGCTGCTGGTTATTCTGCTGGCCCGACCGGTCATGGTGTGGGCCAGCACCTTGCGAGGGGATCTCGGTTGGCGGGAAAAAGTGCTGATCTCCTGGATAGCGCCGCGGGGTATCGTGGCGGCGGCGGTTTCTTCCCTGTTCGCTATTAAACTTGAACAGCTCGGGTATACCGAAGCGGCCAGTTTGGCGGCGCTGACGTTTCTGGTGATTATCGTCACGGTGTTGCTCCAGAGTTTTACCGCGCGACCCCTGGCGCGCATGCTGGGGGTAGCGGAGGAAGAGCCGCGGGGGGTACTGATCATCGG
>JBFJMM010000271.1:0-2661 GCA_041633885.1 Porticoccaceae bacterium | reverse complement strand
GCGTTTCCGGAACCCTACGTACTGGACGCCAGAAGATGTATTTCCTATCTGACCATCGAAAACAAGGACAGTATTCCTCTGGAATTCCGCACCGCCATTGGCAATCGCGTCTTCGGTTGCGACGATTGCCAGACCATCTGCCCGTGGAATCGCTACGCCCGGCCCAGCACCGAGCCCGATTTTCGTCCACGCCATCAACTCGACGACAGCCAACTGACCGACCTGTTTCTGTGGACGGAACAGGAATTTCTCGGCAATACGGCGGGTTCACCCATTCGCCGCATCGGCTATCTACGCTGGCTGCGCAACCTGGCGGTGGGATTGGGTAACGCACCTTATTCAGATCGGGTTATCGCAGCGCTGCTCACGCGCGCCCGGCACCCCTCCCCCATGGTGCGCGAACACGTGCACTGGGCGCTTGCCCAGCACGGCCGGAGCAGCGCCCCCACGGTTGCTTAAGCGACACAAACTCGGTATAGTCCGCGTCCTCAAAATCGTTGGGATTTGACAGGAGCATTGTCAGTTGGCAAACACAGCCCAAGCAAGAAAACGCGCGCGCCAAAGTGAAAAGCGGCGCCAACATAACGCCAGCCTGCGGTCCATGGCCCGTACCTATCTGAAAAATTTAAACGCCGCGATAGCTTCCGGCAACCTGGAAGACGCCAAAGCTGCCTACGGCGTGGCCGTGCCGATCCTGGATCGTATCGCGGACAAGGGTATTCTGCACAAAAACAAGGCGGCGCGGCACAAGAGCCGTCTCAATAACAAGATCAAGGCCCTCGCCACGCAATAACCGCGTAACCGCGGAGCCTGTCCGGTGGGCACTTAAGCGACCTGATCCGACAGTCTGAGCACGCGCTAGAGGCGTACAAAAAAACCGACCATCAGGTCGGTTTTTTTATGGCTGAAGCCGGTCTCGCAATCGTTTCCCGACAAGCTGCCTACAGCAACACCAGGGTATCCCGGTGAATTAACTCATCGTCGTCTTTGTAGCCCAGAATGTCTGCTATCCGCGCGCTGCTCTGCCCCATGATTCTGCGTGCATCCGCCGCGCTGTAGTTAACCAGTCCGCGCGCCACTTCGTTGCCATTTTCGTCGACACAGCGCACCATCTCACCCCGGGGGAAATTGCCTTCCACGGCGCGCACCCCGACCGGTAGTAAACTTTTGCCCTGATCTCGCAACACCGTGACCGCGCCGTTATCCAGCACCAACGTGCCACGCACCTGTAAGCGCCCGGCTAACCATTGTTTACGGGCCGCGATCGGTTCCTGCCCGGACACCAACAGAGTACCCAGCTGCTCACCGGCTGCCACCCGGGTCAGCACGTCCGGTTCGCGACCGCCAACCACAACGGTATTGGCGCCAGAGCGGGCGGCCAGGCGCGCAGCGCGCAGCTTGGTGACCATTCCGCCGCGACCTAACCCACTGCTGCTGCCCCCCGCCACCTGGTCCAGTGCCGCGTCAGCGGCACTGGCTTCGCCAATCAGTTCGGCCTGTGGATTAATACTCGGATTTTCGCGGAAAATTCCTTTTTGATCGGTCAAAATAACCAGCAGATCCGCTTCAATTAAATTTGCTACCAGGGCGGCAAGGGTGTCGTTGTCGCCGAAGCGAATTTCTTCGGTCACTACCGTGTCATTTTCATTAACCACCGGCACCACGTTGAGAGCCACGAGCGTCTTGAGTGTACTGCGGGCATTCAGATAACGCTCGCGGCTGGATAAATCGTCGTGATCCACCAGTACCTGGGCGGTGTGTAAACCAAACTTCTGAAACTGTGACTCGTAAGCCTGCACCAGCCCCATCTGGCCGACGGCCGCCGCAGCCTGCAATTTATGGATCAGCGTGGGACGTGCAATCCAGCCCAGTCGGGTCATGCCCTCGGCGACCGCGCCGGACGATACCAGCACCAGTTCGATACCGGCTTCCCGCAGAGCCACCATCTGCCGCACCCATTCGCCAATCGCCTCGCGGTCGAGACCGCGACCATTGTTGGTCAGTAGCGCGCTACCGATTTTAATCACCCAGCGCCGGGATCTGGTAACGCGTTCTCTGCTCATAGCCAGTATCAGTTAATGGTCGAATAGTTATCGGGTTACTGTTTGCCGGAGTATGGTACAGCTGGCGACCGACAACCGCCGCACCCCGTAACCCTGGCGGGGCCGATCGCGGCTGTCATCGGGTGTAGACAACTTCCACCCCACCGTCGCCGTCCTCATCGTCGTCCTGTGCCGCATCACCACCGTGCCCGGCGCGCAACATTTCGATACGCTCCCGCGCCTCCGCCTGCATGCGCAATTGCAACTCCTGTTCCGCACTCGCGCTCTCCGGGTCCTCCTGCTCCTGCGTCCGCCGCGCGTCCAGATAGTTCTGAATGGCGCCGCACAGTGCCTGCGTGCCCGCACCGGACAATCCGGATATCTGGTGCACCGGGCCGCTCCAGCCCAGCTTGGATACCACGTCAGCGCAGCGCTGTGCCGCTTCCTCGGCAGGTAGCAAATCGATTTTATTGAGCACCAGCCAGCGATCGCGAGCCGCCAGCGTCGGACTGAAATTAGCCAGCTCTTCCTCGATCACCCGCGCATTACTGGTCGGGTCCGTGCCATCCACCACCGCCATATCCACCAGATGCAGTAACAGCCGGGTACGGGTCAGATG
>JBFJMM010000270.1:0-2662 GCA_041633885.1 Porticoccaceae bacterium | reverse complement strand
TGCTGGACGTGTTCAGCTACGTCGGCGGCTGGGGAGTCGCGGCGGCGGTAGCGGGCGCCGCGGCGGTAGAATGCATCGACGCGTCGTCTGACGCAGTAGCGTTGGTCGCGAAAAATGCGGCCCTGAACGGGGTGGGACATCGGGTCGCCGCCCATGCCGGTCGGGCAGCAGATGTAATGAAGGCGTTGATACAGGAGCGCCGTCGCTACGACGTCATTGTGCTTGACCCACCGGCGTTTATTCAGCGGCGCAAAGATCAGGCCCAGGGCGAAAAGGCCTATCACCAGATTAATGAGTTGGCCATGCGCCTGCTGGCGCCCGGCGGTATTCTGGTCTCCGCGTCCTGCTCACTGCATTTACCGATGGTGCGGCTGGAGGAGATTGTGCGCGGCGCGGCGCAGCGCCGTGGTCGGCAATTGCAGGTAATTGCCCAGGGTGGTCAGGCACTCGACCATCCGGTTCACCCGGCGATTACGGAAACCCGCTACCTGAAAGCACTGTTCGCGCGGGAGATGGCGCTGGCTAAAGTTATTGACACCGATTGATACCGGCCGTACTGGCGCCGCCACCCGGCAAGGGTGTAGTACCATACACCGCGAGGCTCGCGTGCGTTAGCTGGCCTGTGTCTGCAAGCCTGTTTTCGAGAAGCCCCCATGTGTCTGCTCGCACTTGCTTATAAAGTTCACCCCGACTACCCGCTGATCGTGGTGGCCAACCGGGACGAGTTCTACGCACGGCCCACCCGGGAGGCGCATTTCTGGCCGGCGCATCCGACTATCCTGGCCGGTCGGGATCTGGAAGCGGGGGGCACCTGGTTTGGTGTCAGCCGCGCCGGCCGCTGGTCGACGGTCACCAATTTCCGTGAGGGTCGCTTGGCGCCCGCGCCCCACTCCCGGGGGGAGTTACCGCTGGGGTTTCTTGCCGGTAACGAATCCCCCGCGGATTATTCCCGACGGATGTTGGCCCACGGTGACGATTTCAATGGTTTCAATTTGCTGGCTGGAAACCGGGATGAACTGGTCTATGCCAGCAATCGTCAGGCGGCCATACGCTCCCTGCCCCCGGGCGTTTACACATTGAGCAACGATTTCCTTGACACCCCCTGGCCCAAGGCGGAGCTGGCCAGGGAGAATTTGCTGCGGGTGTTGCGCGACGCCCCCGCGCTTCACACCGACGACCTGCTGGGGGTTCTCGCCTCCCGACAGGTGTTCCCGGACCGTCAACTACCCGCCACCGGTATCGGCCAGGAAATGGAACGTACCCTATCGCCGCCATTTATCGTCACCCCAGCCTATGGAACCCGTTGTACAACGGCGCTACTTATGGGTCGTGGTGGGGAAGTGGTCTTTGCGGAACAAAATTTTCTACGGGGAGAACCCCAGGGTGAGTCGTTGCGTTATCGATTTACAATCGATAACGGTTGACGGGGACGCTGGCCACAGGGTTAGGCCGTTGTGGCTCCGCCCGCTTTGAACAGTCGCACCATGTCCTTGTGGTTCAGGGTCTGTTCGAGATAGCTGCGCACTGCAAACGTGTCGGGTAATTCGCTGGCGACGGCGGCGATGGCACGGATGTCCGCCAGTGGCAGCTGACGCAGCATGGCTTTGACACGCAATAAATTCGCTGAACTCATGGATAAAATGTCGTACCCCAGGCCCACCAGTAACACGGCACCGAGGGGGTCGCCGGCCAGCTCGCCGCACACACTGACCTGGCAGTTTTCCGCGCGCGCGCCATCGATAATCATGGCGAGCGCCTTGAGTAAAGCGGGGTGGTAGATGTGGTACAGCTCGGCGACTCGAGGGTTGTTGCGATCCACCGCCAACAGGTACTGGGTCAGGTCGTTGGTGCCCACGGACAGGAAATCCACGCGCCGGGCGATCTCGCGGGTCTGGTACACCGCGCCTGGCACTTCGATCATGGCGCCGATTGAGGGCATGCTAATGCGGTAGCCCTCTTCATTGGTCAGTTCGTCGTAGACGCGATAAATCAGTTCCAGTGCGCTTTCCAGTTCCGGAACATTGGAGATCATCGGCAGCAGAATGCGCAAATTATCCAGTCCTTCACTGGCACGCATCATGGCGCGCAGTTGCACCAGAAAGATTTCCGGGTGGTCGAGGGTGACGCGAATGCCGCGCCAGCCGAGAAACGGGTTAGCCTCCTCAATTGGAAAGTAGGGCAGAGCCTTGTCGCCGCCGATGTCGAGGGTGCGCATCGTCACCGGGCGCGGCGCAAACATACTCAGTTGCTCGCGGTAAATTTGCCGCTGTTCCTCTTCGGAGGGGAACCTCTCCCGCAGAAAGAACGGAATTTCCGTGCGGTACAGGCCGACCCCCTCTGCGCCGAGGTCCAGCGAGAGCATGGTGTCGAGTCGCAGCCCCGTGTTGACCCACAGGGCGATAAGGTGACCATCGGAGGTGGTGCCCGGCTCATCCTTTAATACTTCCAGGTCCTGAGCGAGGGACTTGCCCTCCTGGAATAACGCCTCGTAAGCTCGCAGTACCGGCTCGGAAGGGTAAGTGATGACCTGTCCCTGATGGCCGTCCACAACCATTTGACAACCGTCAAGTTCGGTCCAGGGTAAATCCACCGCACCCATAATGGTGGGAATGCCCATGGCCCGGCCGAGAATGGCCATATGGGAGTTGCTGGATCCGCTCAC
>JBFJMM010000269.1:0-2686 GCA_041633885.1 Porticoccaceae bacterium | reverse complement strand
GAAATTGGCCAGCTCTTCCTCGATCACCCGCGCATTACTGGTCGGGTCCGTGCCATCCACCACCGCCATATCCACCAGATGCAGTAACAGCCGGGTACGGGTCAGATGGCGTAGAAAACGCACACCCAAACCCGCACCGCTGGAGGCACCGGCGACCAGGCCGGGCACATCGGCAATCACAAAGCTCTGATAGCGCTGCATTTTGACCACACCCAGATTGGGCACCAGGGTGGTAAATGGATAATCCGCGACTTTGGGCCGCGCCGCGGATACCGCGCGAATAAAGGTGGATTTTCCGGCATTGGGCATACCCACCAAACCCACGTCCGCCAGCACCTTCAACTCGAGACGCAAATTTCGCGCTTCACCGGGCTGCCCGGGGGTGGTTTGTCGCGGCGCGCGATTGGTGCTGGATTTGTAACGGGCGTTGCCGAGCCCGTGAAAGCCACCCCGCGCCACCACCAGCTGTTGCCCTGTGGCAGCCAGGTCGCCAAGAATTTCCTGCGTGTCTTCATCGATGACCGTGGTACCCACGGGTACCGGCAAGATCAGGTCCTCACCGCTCTTGCCACGACAATGCGCCCCCCCGCCAGGCTCGCCGTTCTCGGCCCGAAATACCCGCTGATACCGATAGTCGACCAGCGTATTAAAATTTTCATTCGCCACCAGTACCACATCGCCGCCGTCGCCACCGTCGCCACCGTCGGGGCCACCTTTGGGTATATATTTTTCCCGGCGAAAACCCAGCCGTCCGCCCCCCCCATTCCCGGCTTCGACCCTGATCGGTGCTTCATCAACAAATTTCACAATGGCTTCCTGCGCCGTATCGCGCTTGAATAGTAACCCATGGCCATAAAAAAAGCCCCGCACGCGGGGCCTTGTGCACGCTACCGCACCTGATCAGGCGGTAACAATATTCACGTATTTGCGATTATCAGGCCCTTTCACCACAAATTTTACCGCACCATCGACCGTGGCAAACAGAGTGTGATCGCGGCCAATCCCGACATTCTCCCCAGGATGGAAACGGGTGCCGCGCTGGCGCACAATAATACTGCCCGCGCTAACCTGCTCACCGCCGAAGCGTTTTACACCAAGGCGTTTACTTTCTGAATCGCGCCCATTGCGGGTACTACCACCGGCCTTCTTGTGCGCCATAACCTGTCTCTCCTGTGTTCGTGTAATTCAGTCTAATGCGAGTGCCGGGCCGCAAGGGCCGTGCTCTCAAAGTTCTCGGTGCTACGCAGCGCGATCAGCTCGCCTGAATATCAGTAATCCTGACTTCGGTATACCACTGACGGTGGCCCATTTGTTTGCGGTGATGCTTGCGCCGCCGGAATTTGATAATGCTAACCTTCTTGTCGCGGCCATGGCTGACCACTTCAGCGGTCACCTTGCCACCCGTTACATACGGCGCACCCAGGGTGATGTTGTCGCCGTCGCCAACCATCAGCACTTTGTCGAAAGCAATGGATTCACCGGTAGCTATCTCAAGCTTTTCCAGATTAAGGGTTTCCCCCGGCACCACTCGATGTTGCTTACCGCCACTCTCAATAACCGCGTACATGCTCTGCTCCATTACTCGCGCTGCTGCCAGTGCCTCGCCTGACGCGAAGACCGGTTTCGGAAGGGCGGCAATTCTAAGGCAAAGTGGCCCGCGCCGCAAGGGTCTGGCAGCGCCGATGCAACCGTATATCAGGGGTTTCAAAAACGCCTGCCGCTGCCTTGACACCCCTTGTGCACCCGCCTAGGATGCCAGCGCTATTCCACCCGGGACACCACTGCAATGCTCAGGTTTCACCAGGTCGTCAAAGATGATTTTGACGCCGTTAATCGGCTTATTCTCAAGGAGCTGCACTCCAACGTAGCGCTAATCGAGGATATTGGCCACCATATCGTCACTGCGGGCGGCAAACGCTTGCGCCCGGTGGTTGCACTGCTTGCCGCGCGCAGTTGCGGCTATACCGGCGCCAAGCACATTCATCTCGCCGCGGTCATCGAGTTTATTCACACCGCGACCCTGTTGCACGACGATGTTGTGGACACGTCGGACTTACGGCGCGGTCTGCACACGGCTAACGCCAAATGGGGCAATCCGCCCAGTGTACTGGTAGGTGACTTTCTCTACTCGCGGGCCTTTCAAATGATGGTGGCAATGGGGGAGGTGCGGATCATGGATATCCTGGCCGACACCACCAACACCATTTCGGAAGGTGAAGTACAGCAGTTAATCAACATCCGCGATGCGACCATCTCGGAAGCGGATTATATGCAAGTGATCGATAAAAAAACTGCCTGCCTGTTCGCCGGAGCCGCTCTTGCAAGCGCGACTCTGGCCGCCGCGCCGCCTGCCCTGTGTCAGGCAATGAGTCGCTATGGCCACCATCTGGGTATGGCGTTTCAGCTGGTCGACGATGCCCTCGACTATCGCGGCGACAGCGCTCAGATGGGTAAAAATATTGGCGATGACCTGGCTGAAGGGAAGGTCACCCTGCCACTTATTTATGCGATGCGCGCCGGTTCCGAAGTGCAACGTAACGTCATCCGGAACGCGATTCAGGGGAGCCTTGACACCTCTCTCGAGGCCGTTATAGACATCATTCGCGCCACCCGCGCCGACGACTACAACATGGACCAGGCGCGCACCCACAGTGACCTGGCCAGACACAGCATCGCAGATCTTGCT
>JBFJMM010000268.1:0-2690 GCA_041633885.1 Porticoccaceae bacterium | reverse complement strand
CATCCACTGCCAATGCTTGCGGCACACCCTGTTCGTCCACAAAAACTTTCTGGCGAATGCCCTGGATCACAGCCTGTGACCCTTGCCAGTCAACCTGCTCCACTTCTATTGTAAAAAAATCTATGCTTTCTATCATGACGTGCCAAGGTCGTTTCGTTACAAGTCACAAGTTACAAGTTGAATAACAGGGTATGACCGCAGTCTGAGTATTTGAATTTGGGTTATGGAGGAATTAGTTATAGCATGTTTTACTGGAAGCTCAATACCCGGCCGGATACTGCGGTGCGTGGGTGGGTCTATTGCCGGAGTCTGCTATGCATAGTTCAAGTCGCAATGGGTGGTTCGCCCTAGTTTTGAGTTGGTGCGCCAGTTGCCTGGCGAGCGAACCGGCGATTATTGATTTCAATGCCCAGTTTCACCCCGAGTACAGCAAGCGGGGCATGGTGGTGTCCCAGGAAGTGGTGGCGAGCCAGGTGGGCGCAAGGATTCTGGCCCGTGGCGGCAATGCGGTTGACGCCGCCGTCGCGACCGGATTCGCCCTGGCGGTGACACTGCCACAGGCGGGCAATATCGGCGGCGGGGGGTTTATGCTGATCTACCTCGCCGATGAAAAACGCACCGTTGCAGTAGATTATCGAGAAATGGCGCCAGCGGCGGCCCATGCGCAGTTGTTTATTGACGACGGCGTGGTCGACACCGACAAGGCACGCTTCAGTCATTTGTCCGCCGCCGTGCCTGGCACCGTGGCTGGACTGCTACATGTGCTCGACAAATACGGCACATTGCCACTCGCTGAGGTTATGCAACCAGCCATCGACCTCGCCCAAAATGGTATCGAGGTGACCTATCCCCTGGTTTTTTCCCTGCAGCGGGCCCAGGGGCGATTAGCTCGCAATGCAGCTTCCGCGCGTTATTTCCTCGCCCCGGATGGTAATCCGCCGACGGCAGGTACCCGCTGGCGCCAACGGGATCTGGCACATACCCTGCGCCTGATCGCTACACGGGGAAGCGATGGTTTTTATCGTGGAGAGACAGCCGACAAGCTCGTGGCGGAGATGGGCAACGGGCGGGGGCTGATTACGCACCAGGATTTGGCGAACTACCGGGTCGTGGAACGGATGCCAATCAGCGGGACGTATCGCGGCCATGACATTGTCTCCATGCCGCCGCCATCCTCCGGCGGCATTCACCTGGTGCAGATGTTGAATATTCTCGAAGGGTGGGATTTGTCGGCGTTGGGCCACAACAGCGCCAGTTATCTACATCGATTAATAGAATCCATGCGTAGAGCCTACGCAGATCGCAGCAAGTATCTGGGCGACCCGGATTTCCATCCGGTTCCGGTAGCAGGGTTAATCGATAAAAAATATGCAACACAACTGCGGGCTGGAATCAATTTGAACCAGGCATCCGCCTCGGTGGATATTGCACCCGCGCTGAAACTGCCACCTGAAAGTCCGCAAACCACACATTATTCCGTGTGGGACAAAGAGGGCAACGTTGTCAGTAATACCTATACCCTGAATTTTTCCTATGGTAGCGGCATCTCGGTACCGGGCGCGGGTTTTCTGCTCAATAACGAGATGGATGATTTTTCCGCCATGGCTGGCGTACCCAATGCCTATGGGTTGGTGGGGGATGAAGCCAATGCCATTGCCGGGGGTAAACGCCCCCTGTCATCCATGACCCCGACGCTGGTATTTAAAAGCGGTAAGCCCGTGTTGGCGACGGGCAGCCCGGGTGGCAGTACGATCATCACGATTGTATTGCAGGTCTTGCTGAACACCATGGATTTCGGTATGAATATCGCGCAAGCGACCGCCACGCCGCGTATTCATCATCAGTGGTTGCCGGACAGGGTATTTTGGGAAGCAGGTATCAGCCCGGATACGATAACCCTGTTGCGGGGGATGGGCCATCGAATCGAAGCGAGCCCCCGGGTGATCGGCCGAAGTCAGAGTATCGCCTCTGACGGCACAATCCGTTATGGTGCCACGGATACTCGCTGGCCCGGCGGAGGAGCGGCGGTCGAGCGCGGCGCTTACGAAGAGTCACCCGTAAGTGAAGAGTGAACACAACGAGTCCTGATAAATTGAGATGATAACTATGAAAAATCCATCACCAGCGCAGACTCAAATTAAACCCTGGCACCGTACCTACGAAAAATTATCTTACGATTTGCCACCTCTGGTGGAGACGCCGCTGTCGTCCATCATCGAACAGACCGGACAACAACATCCCGATGCGCCCGCCTTGGCTTATATGGGGCGTGTTATCAGTTACTCCGAACTCGATGCTCTGGCCAATCGGCTGGCCCACGTTTTTCTGAGTTTAGGGCTCGAACAGGGGAGTACCGTGGGGATTAATTTGCCCAATATTCCCCAGTACGTGGTGGCGATACTGGCTGCGTGGAAAGCGGGCTGCGCGGTATCCGGCGTATCGCCACTGCTTACACCGCCTGAAATTGTCTACCAGATCAACGATGCAGATATTTCTATTCTCGTGACGCTGGACGCCCTGGCGACAAACACCTTGCCTAAAATTGCCGGGCAGGTCCCGGGCCTGCGGGCTGTCGTTATCACCGGCGCGGGGGATTTATTATCCGCCGAGTGGGCGCAGGCCGCGGGCCCGAACAACAGCGCTGATCCGCTAATCGAATTGCCGGGGGCAACGGTCGCGTCGTTCCGGGT
>JBFJMM010000267.1:0-2717 GCA_041633885.1 Porticoccaceae bacterium | reverse complement strand
GGCCCGTTCCCGCTTCGAAACCACCGCTTCATGCCAGGTGAGATTACTGCTCATACCAATCCCCGAATTATCGCTGAAGGTGGGTGATCAAAACGGAATGTCGTCGTCAAAATTGTCGAAACCGCCTGTGCTACTTCCGCTGGCGCCGCCTGAATCACCTGCCGCACCCGTATTATCGTAATCGCCCGTGGCGGCGGGTTGCTTAGCGGCGCTTTGCGATGGATAGCCACCCGCGCCCTGATCCTGCCCACCGCGACTGTCCAACATTTGCATTTCGTTGGCGACAATTTCCGTGGAGTAGCGTTTCACACCGTCCTTCTCCCACTCGCGGGTGCGCAGTGCACCTTCGATATACACCTTGCTGCCCTTTTTCAGGTACTCCCCGGCGATCTCAGCCAGGCGATTGAAGAATACAACCCGGTGCCATTCGGTGCGCTCCTGCTGCTGGCCGGTCTGCTTATCCTTCCACGATTCGCTGGTGGCCAGGGTGACATTGGTTACCGCGCCCCCGGATGGCAGGTAGCGGGTTTCCGGATCCCTGCCCAGATTACCGATCAGAATAACTTTGTTGATGCCCCGCGCCATGACCCACTCCCGTTGATTATTGTTGCCACAAATAGCGGCCACAAACAGCCGCCAAAACTACGTGGTGAGTTTAACCCCTCGCGAATGGCAAAGCCAATGCTCGGGTCAATTGCTTACCAGCGGGCGACCCAGCACCGTTTCAAAATGCGCGCGATCGAAACGCTGTTCATCGACCTTGACGTAAATAAGCTCCTGGTCGGGGATGTTAATCACGTCCCGCACCCCCGCCACCACGCCGACAAAGCGCGACGAGTCGAGGCTCTCGCCATTTTTCATCGCCAGCGTCATGCTGCGCAGATGACGCGGCGCACTCATAGTGGCGGCCACCGCCAGCCAGATTCCGGCGCCCAGTAACGACAGGGCAAACACCGCCTGTAGACCAAAATAATGGGCGGTCGCCCCGCCGGCCAACCCACCGCAGAAAGCCCCGAAAAACTGACAGCTGGAGTACACACCCATCGCGGTACCCTTGACGCCCGCCGGGCTCTGCTTGCTCAGCAAGGATGGTAACGATGCTTCCAGCAAATTAAACGCCATAAAAAACAACAACAGGCCCACGAAGATTTGCAGCAGGGTGGAGCCGCCCATCAACAGTGCCCCTTCCGCCACGATCAGAACCGCCACCGCCCCGACAAACACCGGTTTCATTTTGCGCCGGGTTTCGCCATACCAGAGAAACGGCACCATCAGCGCGAAGCCGCCGCCCATGGTGGCCAGATACAGCCACCAGTGTTGAGCGCGGGGCAGGCCCACCACCTGTTCGAGAATCACCGGCACCGCCACCCAGGTGGCCATTTGCGCGAAATGCAGTACAAAGATACCGAGATTTAAGCGGCTTAGTTCGCGATCCCCCAGAACCGCGCCGATCATCCGCGGCACCGGTATCACCGCCTGGCCGGATACCCGGGACTGGGGATTGGGCAACCCCGCCACCACCGCAATCCCAATCACTCCCAGCCCCGCGGTAATCCAGAAGATGGAGGACAGCCCCCAGAAGCTGGCAACGACCGGTCCGAGCACCATCGCAATGGCAAAGGACGCGCCGATACTGCCCCCCACCGCCGCCATGGCCCTGGTGCGATTCTGCTCCCGGGTCAAATCCGACAGAAGCGCCATAATCACACTCGACACCGCGCCGGTACCCTGCAAAGCGCGCCCCACCACCAGCCACAGCATGGAATCTGCCAGCGCCGCAATCACACTGCCGACGATAAACAGCAGCATCCCCGCCAGCAATATCGGCTTGCGCCCGAGGCGATCCGACAACAGGCCAAATGGAATCTGCAGCACGCCCTGGGTCAGCCCGTAAATGCCGAGCGCCACCCCCACCCAGAACGCGGAGCCGCCGGCGTACTGCGGCGCAAACAGGGCCAGCACCGGCAGCACCATAAACAACCCGAGCATGCGGGTTGCGTACAGAAAAACCAGGGCCAGTAACGAGCGTGTTTCGAAGCGATTGAACATGGTGTTGGGGAACTGCCGTGGACGCCGCAAAAAGTGGGCGCGATTATAAGGCAATTTGCCTCGCTGCGGTGACGTTATAGCGCCGACGTTATCACAAGCATCGGCGGATACCCGAGGGTGCCGCCTGCCGGGTGGTCGCCAAAGTGCACGAGCGCGCCGTGCCGGGCTGAACACGTCATAACCGGCGGGTGCCTACAAATCGAGGGTCTTTGTCATCTGCACGTCACGATTCGGTCATGGCTCCGACATAATCATGCCCTAGTCTTGCACACTATGAACAGAGTCCGATCCGAGCGCCGATCCGTTCTGGAGTATATCCAGCGCGGCGATGTATCGACCTTCAACTGGTGCATGCGCCGCAAGCGCCGCCAGCTGTTCACCCGCATCGGCCGCCGGTTGTCGAAAACCGCCGACGGCCCCTTCTACGCCGCCGCGCCCCTGGCCCTTTGGCCAGTCGACGCCGCCGCCGCACTAACCCTGTTTACTGCGCTGGCAGCGGCCTTTGCGGTGGAACGACCACTCTATGCGGTCCTTAAACACAGTCTCAAACGCAATCGCCCGGCGGATGCCCTGCCCGGTTTCGAAAGTTTCATTGTGCCCGCCGACAAATTCAGCTTTCCCTCCGGGCACACCAGCGGCGCGTTCCTGGTGGCCACCGCGACCGGCTG
>JBFJMM010000266.1:0-2752 GCA_041633885.1 Porticoccaceae bacterium | reverse complement strand
GATATGATGTTGGGTCTGGTGGACAGTCGCGATGCAAACTCCCGCCTGAGCTGTCAGTTGAAAGCCGCCCCGGAACTCGACGGCCTGATATTAAATACGCCCCAGGGCCAGCACTGACGTTCTCGGCTTCCTTAAGTGAAAAGAAATTTGGAGGTGCGCCAACCTTCTTGCGCCGGTGCTGATTCGGACCGACGGTTTACCCCCCACAGGCATTGCCAGCGCGGGGTGCGGTACGCGGCTAGTCTATCTTTGATGGATTACTGGCTTTTCGCCAATGTCGATGATATTCAAACCCGGCGATGGCACTAAACAGTGCGCCCATACCCGTGGCAATCCAGCGCAGGCCGAGATCACTCAGAAAATGAATGGAAATCACAAACGCGAACAGCGCGATACCCAGGGCAATCAACCCGTAGTTTTTTTGCATAAGTCTGATTCCCACAGTCATTCGTAACCCATATTCAGCCGTCACAGTACAGGATTTCAAGCGGGCCTGACAATTGTTAGCGGTTTGAGGTCGGTGACGAAGCGTGCCATGCACGCAGCCCCGCAAACCACCTCTGCGCGCGGCAGCCACCGCGCCGATGTCGGCAAATTTTCACCTAAATCAGGCGTAATCTACCCTCGCAACCCAGATGTTGCCTGCTGTGCATTCCATCCCACCCTTAACTAGGGTATAAGAACAGCATGAAAACACCCCAACAGATTCAGCCCCTGGTAGAAGACGGTATTGTCGCGGAAGTGATTCGCCCGTTGATGAGCGGCAAGGAGGCTACCGTTTATATCGTTCGCTGTGGGACGCAGATACGCTGTGCCAAGGTATACAAGGAGGCTGCAAAACGCAGTTTCAAACAGGCGGTGAAATACCGGGAGGGGCGCAAGGTGCGCAACAGCCGCCGCGCCCGCGCCATGGAAAAAAGTTCAAAGTTCGGCCGCAAACAACAGGAACAGGTGTGGCAGAACGCCGAAGTAGAGGCGCTCTATCGCCTGGCGGCCGCCGGTGTGCGCGTCCCGCAACCCTACGGCTGTTTTGACGGCGTATTGTTAATGGAGTTGATCACCGACGGCGATGGCGAGGTGGCGCCGCGCCTGAACGACGTGCACCTGTCCGCTGAACAGGCCGTGGAAGATCACACCCTGATGATGCACTATGTGCAGCTAATGCTGTGTGCCGGCCTGGTGCATGGCGATCTATCCGAATTCAACGTACTGGTGGACGAGCGCGGACCGGTGATTATCGATCTCCCCCAGGCCGTGGATGCCGCCGCCAACAATAATGCCCGGGCGATGTTAACCCGGGACATTAGCAATATGACCGATTATTACGGTCAGTACGCGCCGCAACTGCTCGACAGTCGCTACGCCGAGGAAATGTGGGCCCTGTACGAAGAAGGCGAATTGCACCCCGACACCGCGTTAACCGGTTTATTTGAAGACGGCGGGGCGCCGGCCGATGTGGACGCGGTCCTGGAAGAAATAAAAGCCGTCCTCGCCGAAGAACAGAGCCGACAGCGGCGCCTGCTCGAAGCGGCCACATGCGACTAACTCACGCTGAACCAGGCGGCATGTCACCCCCCGTTTTCTCCTGACCGCAGACCCTTTCGACACCAAATCGCAGCGACCTGACAGTCCTTCCGGGTTAATCCATCAATCCGCGCCGCGGACAAACCCTGAGCATCGCCTGCCCGGCCCAGCGGGTGTACCGGTAGTCACGCAAATTAATTCGACCTGAGCGCGGCAAATCCCTATAGTATGCGCCCTCGCAAAATATCATTCGTCTTCAATCAGGGATATTCCGTTGATTTCCACCGCAAACGTCACCATGCAATTTGGCGCCAGGCCATTGTTTGAAAATATTTCCGTGAAATTTGGTCACGGCAATCGCTATGGGCTGATCGGGGCCAATGGCTGCGGTAAATCGACGTTTATGAAAATCCTGGACGGCAGTTTGCGGCCCTCGGCGGGCAATGTATCCGTTGGGCCCAATCAGCGTATCGGCAAACTGCACCAGGACCAGTTCGCCTTCGAAAAATATTCGGTGGTTGACACCGTGCTGATGGGTCACGAGGAATTGTGGCGGGTTAAGCAGGAGCGGGAGCGTATTTACGCCTTGGCGGAGATGAGTGAGCAGGATGGCATGCGGGTCGCCGAACTGGAAATTCAGTTCGCCGAACTGGACGGCTACACTGCCGAGAGCCGTGCCGGTGAAGTCTTACTGGGTGCGGGTATTGCCCAGGAACTGCATTACGGCCCCATGAGCGAGGTCGCGCCGGGCTGGAAGCTGCGGGTGCTCCTCGCCCAGGCGCTGTTCTCGAACCCCGACATTCTGCTTCTCGACGAGCCCACCAACAACCTGGATATCAATACCATCCGTTGGCTGGAGGGGTTGCTCAACCAGTGCCGTAGCACCATGGTGATCGTCTCTCACGACCGGCATTTTCTCAACGCCGTGTGTACTCACATGGCGGATATCGATTACGGTGAATTGCGGGTCTACCCGGGCAATTACGATGATTTTATGAGCGCGTCCACCCAGGCGCGGGAGCAATTGCACGCGGAGAATGCCAAAAAGAAAACACAGATCGCCGATCTGCAACAGTTTGTCAGCCGCTTTTCGGCCAACGCCTCGAAAGCCAAACAGGCCACCTCCCGGGCCAAACAGATCGAAAAAATTCAACTGGACGATATCAAGCCGTCCAGCCGGGTCAGCCCCTATATTCGTTTTGCGCAGGATAAAAAACTGCATCGCCAG
>JBFJMM010000265.1:0-2779 GCA_041633885.1 Porticoccaceae bacterium | reverse complement strand
TCTCCAGACGCGCCACCCCGTAGGCGCCCACCTCCACGCCGCTGGCGGTCAGGGTATGGGCAATACGAGGTGTCGCGCGCGGCCCGGCCGCGGTACCCTGCGCGCTTAGCTGACCTTTGCTTCCCGGCCACAGAGCGGCGAGATCGTCGGCCTGCAGATTCCAGCGCAGATTCCAGTCCACCGCCACCTCGCCGTCCAGCGCCAGTGTAGCGGTCCCCGACCGCACATCTACCTGTGTAAAGGAAAAGTCCTGCCCCTGTTGATTCAGCGTACCGCTGACCCGTACCGGATAACCGCGCAGCTTGCCATCCAGCCGCTCAAAGTAAATTTGCTGGTGTGCGGTCCCGTCGCTCACCCCGCCGTTAAACTGAGCTACCAGCCCGATTGTCCCGGGCCATTCGGGCAGGACCGAACCCGGGTCGATATCTTTACCGGACATATCGAGGCGCCACGCCAACTGCGGCGCCCAGGCGACATGACCGGCACCCCGTAATTCTCCCTCCAGGGCTTCAATCAGAAACGACACCACGCGCAACTGCCGGCGATCGCCTTCGCCCCGTAGTTTGAGTGCTCCCGCGGGCAACGCGCCCTGTTGTACCAGCGCCTCGATTGTCAGCTGATAATCATTCAGAGTGCCAGCGAGGATAAACTGCCCCTGCGGACTCGCTATAGTCGGTACTCCCGCGAGGGGCCAGGCCAGGTTCTGCCAGTCGCCGTCGCCGCGAATAACGATGTCATCCATGCCACCACCGCTTGCATCTAACCCCTCGATACTGCCGGTTACCCGGGACTGCGCACCGGATTCGCTGTGACGGGCCGTTAGCGCTATGGTCGTCGTGTCGCCCCGCCGCCAACCCAACTCGAGACGACTGACCAGTTCCCCGATCTGCGGGACAACAGTACTGAGGTCGGCAGCGACCCTGGCCTGGGTCAGATTACCACTGGCATGGAGTTCGGCATCCAGCGTCAGCGCAGGCCATGCCGCATGCAACTCGCGCGGATTCAGGCCCTGCAAATTCAGTTGCAGCTGCCACTCGGGGCGATTCAGTACCTCATGCACCGTCCCATTAATTTTTAAGCCACGGCGGTTCGCTACATCGCCCAGCCCACCGATAACCAGCTCCTGTTGAAAAATTAATTCCCGTAGCGTACCGCTTACATGTGCGCTGCCCTGCAGGGCGTCGACTCCGTCAGTTTCCCGGGAAGGCCGCTGCCAGTTGAGCGCAACATCCAACGGATAATCGCCATTGAGCACCACCTGCCCCGCCGCACTGCCAGCCACGCCCGCACTTTCCACGGTCATTCGGTGAATACGAATTTTGTTGCGATTCGCCCGTAAATCCAGCTCCAACCGGTCCACCATCGGCAGTTGCGTGTGCGGCAAACGCAGACCCGTCACCTGCACGCCGCCAATCTCCAGCGCCAGCGGCAAACTCAGATCCGGCAGGGTGCGCGGTGTTGTTCCGGCAGCCAGGGGCGGTACATCCGTCGGCCCATCCGCCAGCACCACTGATACCCCATCGATCTGCAACGCCGCTACCGCCAATACGCCTGATAACAAACGGCGCGGTCGCCACTGTATTTCGAGCTGCGCCGCTTCCAGGGTCATCTGTTCTGAGTGATAACTGATCTCGCTTAAACGCAGGGGCCCGACCAGACGACCTGCAACATGCCCCACCTGCAGGCGTCCGGGTAAGGCACCGCTGGCCGACTGCACCACCCACCGCAAACCGGTCTCGGACAGCGCCACAAACAAAACCACGGCAATAATTACCGCCAATGCCGTGGCCGCAAGTCGCAGTGTTTTCACAGGTCCGGCCCTATTACTACGTGTAACTGAATGCCGCCGTGCTCTTCATCCCCCAGCGGATGGGCGATATCCACCCGGATCGGACCTACCGGGGAGCGATAACGCACGCCGAAACCAACGCTCTTTTTCAGTGACTCCCCCATATCGTTAAACGCGTTACCCGCGTCCATAAATACCGCCGCGCCCCAGTTGCCCCTTAACTGGCGTTCGTACTCCGCACTGCCAACCACCAGATATTTCCCGCCAGCCACTTCACCCAGCGCATTTTTTGGCCCCAGCGCTTCGAATTCATAGCCGCGCACACTTTGATCGCCTCCCGCAAAAAACCGTTTCGATCCGGACAGCTCGTCAGCCACCGCCAACGCCGTGACACCCAGCTCACCGCGCACTAACAGGCGACTGCCCGGACTGAGGGTTTTTATCCATTTGCCCGCGCCACGGACCTGCAAAAAGGTCGCATCAGAACCCAGGGATTGATGCGCACCCAACACATCGAGTCCGAGGCGCCAACCCCGGGTGGGGAACAGCCGGTCGTCGGTGTCGACACGGCTCCAGTTCACTGCCGGATACACTAATGTCCCGCGGCCGTCTTCGTCGCCCACCTGAAAATCTTCCGTTTCGACATTCAGGCTCAGGGTTTCCAGCCATCCCGCGCGAATCAGCGTACGTTTGGCGCTGGTATTGATAATACGGCTGTCGCGGCTGTCGGTGGATTCATCAATAAAACTGGAACCCAGGGCGAGCCGTTCGCTGCCAGGATCACCCAACGGGATCAAGTACTGCATATTTGCCGCGCTACTCCGGGTGGAAAGTTTCAGGTCGGTGTCCAGCAGATGACCCACGTCGTTGACTCTGCGCGCGTAGCCAAAACTGGCGCGCGGCCCGGTGTCGGTACCAAAACCCGCACCAAATCGATAGCGATGTTGCTTATTGGCGGTCAACGCCACGCGGACGGGTATACTCAGGTCC
>JBFJMM010000264.1:0-2780 GCA_041633885.1 Porticoccaceae bacterium | reverse complement strand
TGAAGTTTAAAATCCGTGTTGAATGTGCGCGAATCCTTGTACTCATCGGTTTTGCCGTCGTCGGTGCCCTGGCTAGCCGTTAACAGGGAATGGCGCCGGGCGGCGTCCATATGACAGACGCCGGTTTGCGATGACCGGTACAAACCAAAGGTGGTGTGAAACAGGTGCAGGAGACTGGCGTGATACGGGTCGCGGGTGTTTTCCGCGTACAACTTCCAGTTACCTCGAATAAGCTGGCGCTGGTCGCCAAGCACGGTAATCGGACGATTGCAGATACGGTTGATGGCATCCACGGCCATCGGCCCGAGATAGTCCAGCAACGGAGCGGTGCGCTCGGAGAATGTGGCAAACACCAGCCCGCCCACCGCATCCACCCGCAACTTGCGCAGGCTATGCTCTTGCATGTCGAACGATTTCGGCATGCCGCCGTTGCCGGCCAGGCCGCGACGGAATGGCACCCCCAGCAAATCACCCTTGAGGTTGTAGGCCCACTGGTGGTACACGCACTCCAGGTTCGCAACATTGCCGCGCTGCTCGCGGCACACCAGAGCACCGCGGTGCGCGCAACTGTTGACGACGACGTTCAGGCCGCCCTCTTCGTCGCGCATCAATATGACCGGGGTCTCGCCAATGTAGGTGGACTTGAAATCCCCGGCGTTGGCAACTTCCGCTTCCAGCCCCACGAAACTCCAGTTTTCTCCGCGAAAAATGCGCTCCTGTTCCAGATCGTACACCGCCCGGTCGGTAAACACTCCGTAGGGCACGCGGCACACACTCTGATCTTCTGGCCAGGCCACAGCCGTCCTGTCACTCGCAAAGATGGTATTCATTTTTAACCTCCCACCGACGCTAAATCGGGGTGACCATCAAACTCTGAATTTGGTAGGTATCAAAAATGGCCAGTTTTTCCTGGAATTTCAAACCGCCCTCGGTGGCCACGATCTTGTCGAGATACTTGCCGGCGTTATAAATTTCCGTGGCCCCATCGGTGCGGGTTTGTAGCACCACATAGTTGCTTTGCACAGACACAACGCCCCCGTCGACCGCTTTGACATGCACATTACTGATAATGTGGCGATAAAAATGCGCGGCATAAATATTTGCCTTGCGCAGGGATACGATGCGATCCACCAGCATTCCCTTACTGTCGCAGAAAATCGCGGCGGCCGGGAGATTGCGATCGGCATTTTCACGCGGAATAACTTTATAGACCGCAGCGTCGACAAAAAACTCCGGCCACTCCTCGAGGCGGTCGTCATCGATACACTCCACATAACCGGCCTGCAACTTTTCAACGTGAAACTGCAACTCAGGGGCGGACAACCTTTCCACATCCAGCATCGGTCAGCTCTCGGCCGACGCTTTCGGAATACAGATTTTGTCACCCTGCACCGTCACCGCATAGGTCTTTAACGGCACGGTACAGGGAAAAGACGTCGCTTCGCCGGTCTTGATGTTGAAAGCCCCACCGTGAAAAGGACATTCAATTTCCTCCCCCTCCTGGTAACCATCCGTCATCATGGCCATACCGTGGGTGCAGATATTTCCTGTCACGTAATAGGCGCCATCCAGGGCGTATACGGCCAGCGGCGGAAAGCCCTCCGGGTTTACCGCCAGGGGCTTTTCCTCTTCCACTTCGCTCGTGCTGCATAACTCGATCAGTTCGCTCATAACCACCTTACGTTGTCGTTAAAGTACCTGAATTTACCTGGCCCCGCCGGTTGCGATGCTGCTCGCCGCCGGGGTCGCTCGCTTTGCTGGCAGCGGTCGCGCAATTATTTCCCGCTGCTCAATAAAACCGATCGTAATGAATATGATCGAAGGGCACGCCATTTTCCATAATCAGTGTCTTGCTTAACGCATCGGTCATGGGCGGCGGCCCGCAGAAATAATACTCGTAGTCTTTGAGACGGTCACCGAGGGTTTGTGCCACCAGCTGGTGTACAAAGCACACCGGCCCGTCCCAGTCCGAACCCTTGGCCAGTTCCGGGTCGGACACCGCGTTGTAATTGATAACCCGATCGCGCAACAGCGGATCGTCGTTGATCAACCGGGTGGTGCAGATATCCAGCGGACCCCGCCCGCCATAAAACAGATATATCTTGCGCTCCGACATGCGCGGATCCTGGGCGGCGGCGCGCACAATGGACAGTACCGGGGACAGCCCGGAACCGCCGCCGACGCACACGATATCCCGCGGCACGTCCGGACACAGGTAGGACAGGCCGTAGGGGCCGTCTATTTCCAGCGTGTCGCCGATCTTGATCTGCTCGAACAGCTGCCCGCTGGCTTTGCCGTTGGGCATTTTCTTGATGACAAAGTGCCACTCGCCGTCATCGTTCGGCAGGTTGCACATGGAATAGCCACGGGAACCCTGCACACCGGGGAAATCGATCAGTGCGAACTGGCCTGGCAAAAACTGCGCCGGGCGCTCCGTCTTAAATCGAAACTCGCACATGTCGGCGGTCAACTTCACGCTTGCGTAGAGGGTAGCCGTCATGCGCCAGGGCCGAAAGGGTGTGATCGCCTTGGCGTCGAGGCGAATTTTAATGGTACAGTCCGTGGTCGGAATGCATTGACAACTTAGTTGGCGGCCCTTTTGAATATCCCGCGGGGAGAGCCCTGGTGCGCTCTCCCAAATATTTTCCACTTCACCCTCGAGCAATTCGAACTTGCAGCTACCGCACCCACCAGAGTTACATTCATAGGGCAACCCCACGCCGCTACGCAACGCAGCACGCAATAGCGTATCCCCTGCATGGCACCTAAACTCCGACGCC
>JBFJMM010000263.1:0-2780 GCA_041633885.1 Porticoccaceae bacterium | reverse complement strand
GTCGGCGCGTTACGTAGCCGCGACGTTTAACGGTGGCACCCTGTCCCGATTAAACGACCGGCGCGGACAACCGCTGGGCCTGGTGCGGCTGGAGCCGCTAATGATTGGCGGTATCTATCCGGAACAGGTCGAGGACCGCATACCGGTGCGCATGGAGCAACTGCCCCCACATCTGGCGGATGCTTTGATCGCCGTCGAAGACCGGGAGTTCTACCGCCACCACGGCATTTCGTTAAAAGGCATTAGCCGCGCCATGCTGAGCAACCTGCGCAGCGGCAAAATGACTCAGGGTGGCAGCACGATTACCCAGCAACTGGTCAAAAATTTTTATCTCAACAACCAGCGTACCCTGTCGCGCAAGGCCCTCGAAGCGGTGATGGCGATTTTACTGGAATGGCATTACAGCAAAACTGAGATTCTCGAAACCTACATCAACGAGGTATATCTCGGGCAGGCGGGTAAACGCGCCATCCACGGTTTTGGCCTGGCCAGTCAGCACTACTTCCGTCAGCCATTGCGGGAGCTCGACATTCACCAGGTGGCCCTGTTGGTAGGGATGGTGAAGGGCGCGTCCTATTACGATCCGTGGCGCAATGGCGAGCGGGCTCTACAGCGCCGCAATCTGGTTATTAACATCATGGCGGAGCGCCAGTTGATCGACGCTCAACAGGCTGCCCGGGCCGAGCGGGCGCCGTTGGCTATTTCCGCCCACCCGGGAACCGACAGTAATCCGTTTCCCGCTTACCTCGATCTGGTCAAGCGCCATTTGCGGGAAGACTATCGGGATCAGGATTTACGTAACGAAGGGCTGCGGGTATTTACCAATTTTGATCCCCAGGTGCAGCGCCAGCTGCAAGACAGCGTAACGGCACAGCTTGGCGCCGTGGAGCGGGATTATCGTCTCGCGAAAAATACATTGGAAACCGCGGCGGTGGTGGTGCGCGTCGGCACTGGCGACGTGCTGGCGATTGCGGGCGGACGCCAGCCAGGCTTCGCGGGCTTTAATCGGGCCCTCGATGCGTCGCGTTCCGTGGGCTCCACGTTAAAGCCGGCGGTCTACCTCGCGGCGCTGGAGCAACCGCGCAGGTACACGCTGGGGACACTGGTCAGCGACGCTCCGGTGTCCTTCCCGATAGCGGGTCGTGAGCCCTGGGAACCGCGTAATTACGATCGCACCAGCCACGGGGACGTCCCGTTATACCGGGCTCTGGCGCAATCCTATAACCAGGCCACGGCGCGGTTGGGCATGGCGTTGGGCGTGCCCGCGGTGGTGGATGTTGTCCGGCGCCTGGGGTACGAGCAGCCGTTGCCGGCAGTTCCCGCGCTGACCCTCGGCGGCGTGACCATGACACCCCTCGATGTGGCGGAAATCTATCACACCATCGCGGCGGACGGTTTTTACACGCCACTGCGGGCGATAAACTCGGTCTACACCGCCGATAATCAACCCTTGAAACGCTATCCCTACAACGTCGAGCAACGCTTCTCCCCGCAAACCATGCATTTGCTGCACTACGCGCTCCAGTCGGTGGTGCGCGAAGGCACCGGCAAGGGGGTCTATCGCTGGTTGCCGCAGCGCATGGTGGTGGCGGGCAAGACCGGCACCTCGAATGGACAACGGGACAGCTGGTTCTCCGGTTATAGCGGCAACTACCTCAGCGTGGTCTGGATGGGCAGGGACGACAACGAAAAAATGCCGGTCACCGGCGGCACGGGTGCGCTGAAAGTGTGGGCGGAATTGATGGCGCGACTCGACAACCAGCCGTTTCCCTTTACGCGGCCGGAAGGAGTGGTTTATCACTGGGTTGATTCCGACAGCGGCAGCCTGACCGAAGAAGGCTGCGCCGGCGCCCATTATCTGCCGTTTGTGGTGGGCAGCGAACCGCAACTACGCAGCCCCTGTTATCGTCGCCAGGCGCCCGATGTTGTAGACTGGCTGAAAGGTGTTTTGAATTGGTAATAGTAGTATGAACAGCTGTTTTAAGGGTGTGTTGGTGGCCACTATGGCGCTGATGGTCGCGGCCTGCGCCCCGTTTCCAACGCCCCATGGTGAACCCACGCGGGTGCCGCCACCACCCATGGATACGCCGCCCCCGGAGCGCACCGAGCGCCCCCTGCCGCCGCCCCCGGTGCAAATCGTTCCACGGCAAAAAATAGCGGATCCCGCGGAGGCGGCAGTCGCGGGATTGCTGCAGGATGCCTGGGGCCATTACCACAGGGATAATTACGATGCGGCGATTGCGGTCGCGGAGCGTGCGCAGCGACTCGATGCCCGCAATCCGGAGGTTTATCTGGTGCTCGCCAGTAGCTATCTCGCCCAGGCGCAGCTTAACCTTGCCGAACAATTAGTGCGCAAGGGTATCGCGTTTAGCGGGTCGGACAGCGGTGTGCGCGGCAGGTTACAGCAGGTGCTGGGACAAATCGAAGCGCGCACGCGGTGATCCGAACATTAACTGAATCCGTCGCGGTGGCAATGCCAGAACCTGTTGGGTCGGCTGAATTGCACCTGTGATCTGAGCCCCGATGTGCACCTAACCGGTCAGCATAATGACTTTAAAGCCGTGCGCGCGAGTCACAATATCAACGGATTTAAATAGCGCCTCAGCACGTTTTTCCAGCGGCACAAACTCGTTCACTACAAACAGTGCGCGCCCGCAGGGCCGCAACAGCCGCCTGGTGGTGGCGAGAAATTTATCGAGTAGCTGAGGATGTGTCGCAAAGCCCTGGTGAAAAGGCGGATTACAAACCACGGCAGCAAATTTTTCGCTGATGGCGTCGGC
>JBFJMM010000262.1:0-2838 GCA_041633885.1 Porticoccaceae bacterium | reverse complement strand
GGCGGATACCCAGATGGGCGCGTTATCGTCGCGCCAGCAGTTTGAAAAAACCATGCACTATATTCAACTCTCGAAAGACCAGGGTTTGCCCCTCTTGACGGGTGGTGAGCAAGTGATGACGCCACCGTTGGATAAAGGTTTTTTCGTGCCGCCCACCGTATTTTACGACGTCACCGCGGACCACACCCTGTTTCGCGAAGAGGTGTTCGGCCCGGTGCTGGCGCTGATACCCTGGGATGACGAAGATGAGATGCTGGCCAGTGTCAATGCGATCGAATACGGGTTGACCGCCAGCGTGTGGACGCAGGATGTGGATCGCGCCATGGATATGGCGCGGCATTTCAAAGCTGGGACCGTCTGGATTAACGGCAGCGCCAAACATTTTCCCGGTTTCGGTTTCGCGGGGGCCAAAAATTCAGGGGTCGGAACGGAAGAAAACATCGAGGAACTGGCATCGTTCTGTCAGATGAAAGCGGTGCACTACTTCGGCGCCGAAGGGCGAAAACACGTGGAGATAGGTTTGTGACAACTGCCGCACCCTCCGGAACCACCTGCCGCGCGCTGGTGCTGCCGGATTATCATCAGCCGCTGGAAGTGCGGGAGTTCGATATCCCGCCGGTCGAGGACGGTGGCATTATCGTCAAGATTGATCGGGCCACCATTTGCGGCACGGATCACCACATTACCCAGGGGGTGCTGGCGCCCTTTTCCAAAACTCCCTGTATTCTCGGCCACGAAATGGTGGGAATTATTCAGGAGCTGGGCAAGGGACGCGCAGTGGATGTGGCTGGAACGCCAATTGCCAAAGGGGACCGGCTGATCTGGGCCTATGCGTACTGCGGTCGTTGTTACTACTGCGCAGTCGCCCTGCAACCGACCCTGTGTACAAATTTCACCCCCTACGGTTATGCGGATTCGCGGGTTCATCCGCACCTTATCGGCGGCTTTTCTCAGTACAACTATATTTTGCCCAACTGCCATGTGGTGCGCGTACCGGACAACGTACCGAGTCACTGGGCGTCCTCGGCCAGCTGCGCGCTGCGCACCATTATGCACGCCACGGACCGGATCGGGGGCATACGCCCCTCCGATACGGTGGTGGTGCAGGGTAGCGGCCCGGTGGGGCTGTACGGGGTTGCGGTAAGTTGCGCTATGGGGGCGAAAACGGTGATCAATTTCGGCGCGCCTGACAACCGCCTCGCTGTCGCCACGGCTTTTGGCGCCGCGCGCGTCGCCAATATCGAAACCACCGACAACGGGCAACGTCTGGCCATGGTGCAGGCGTTGACCAATGGCCGGGGTGCGGATGTGGTGCTGGAGTGTTCCGGTTCTCACTTTGCCCAGGAAGAGGCGTTTAATGTGGTGCGGCCCGGCGGGCGCATCGCGGTGATCGGCGCGGGGGACCCCAAACCCATGGCGATTCCTGGGATGGCATTTATCGGCAAGCAGGTACTGGTGGCGGGCATTCGCTCGGCGGGCATTCAGTACTACCGGGAGGCGCTGGATTTTCTGGCACGGCACTGCGACCATTTTGATTTCGAACGCATGTTTGGAGCTACCTATAGCCTCTCGCAAATTCCCGAGGCGATGGAAAAAATGGCGCGCCTGGAGGAAATTAAACCGATCGTGGATCCATTTAAATAACGCAGTTGCTCCGGCAGCATGAGTGGTTTTCTGTGCCGGGCAGGGGCGTCGTAAACTGATGCTGACATATTAAAGGTGTACGCGGTGAATCAACCACTCATTCAAACGTCGCAAGCCTGGAATAACGCTGCCATTGCCGGTTTGCTGGGGAACGGCCGCGTGCATTCGCGGGTCTATACCGACCCCGACCTTTTTGCCCTTGAGCTCGAGCGCATCTACGCCACGACCTGGGTATTTATTGGTCACGACAGCGAGGTGCCTGAGCCCGGAGATTACCGGGCGCGCCATATCGGCCGCACGCCAGTCATTATGGTGCGCGGCAAGGACCGGGTGGTACGGGTGCTGGTGGACCGCTGTCGCCACCGCGGCGCGCAGCTGTGTGAAGGGGAGTCCGGCAATACCCGGTTCTTTCGGTGCTGGTATCACGGCTGGGTTTACGACACGGACGGGGCTTTGCTGGAGGCGACTGGCGACGGCGCCTATGCGGGGTCCCTGGACCGCAAAACCATGGGCCTGACATCCGTGTCGCGGGTGGAAAGCTATCGCGGTTTTATTTTCGCGAGCCTCGCCCCCGCTGGCGAATCCCTCGCCACGTATCTGGGCGCCACCACTTCGGTCATCGACGTGATGATCGATGCCTCCCCCACCGGCGAGCTGCATGCCGACGGGGGTGCCCATAAAATGGAGTATCGCGGCAACTGGAAGCTGGTGGGCATGGACGGGTACCATCCGGTCTATCTGCACGCTTCGGTGCTGGAAACCATGCACCGCAACCCGGATTCCGGGATTGCCGCGACCCACCGCAGCAACCCGTTCACCGATGACGCGCCCACCTATACGCGGGACTTCGGCCACGGACACGCCATGCTGGATTTTCGCGAGCACCGCCTTAAGCAATACGATCAGCACAGCGCGTTCCTGAAAAAAATTCCCGGTGGCGCGGAGTATATTGCGGCCATGCACGCGGCCTACGGCGAGGAGCGGGCGCGCATGTTACTGGCGATCAGTGGCGACCCACACCTGGGGCTGTTCCCCAATCTGCAGTTGATTCACAACCAGATTCGAATTATCAACCCCCTCGCGGTGGACCATACGCAGGTGACCATGATTGCGGTGCGGCTCGGGGGTGTCAGCGATGAAATCAATGCCGAACGCCTGCGCCAGCACGAATCCTTCTACGGGCCGTGGGGGGGC
>JBFJMM010000261.1:0-2864 GCA_041633885.1 Porticoccaceae bacterium | reverse complement strand
GCGATTATCAGGGCGAAAAGAATAATGTACCACCACGCCACCATAAAGTCGGATATACCCATAACAAACTGAGTAAACGCGGGCAGTTCTGCACCAAAGCCTTCGTAGCTCATAGCAAACTGAGGAACTACCTTTACCAACAAAATTCCGGTAACGATAATGGCCACCACAATAACGGCGATAGGGTAGGTCATCGCTTTTTTGATTTTAGCTTTAAGTCGTTCAGTCTTTTCCTTATACAGCGCCACCCGGTCGAGCATGGTGTCCAGGGCGCCGGCCTGCTCCCCGGCCTCCACCAGGCTGCAGAACAAATCGTCAAAATATTTCGGATGTTTGCGCAGGGCGGAGCCGAAGCTGTTGCCCGAGGACACCTCTTCGTGCAGGCCGTTAATCATTTCCTTCAGCGAGGGTTTTTCCGCCCCGTCGGCGACAATTTCAAAGCTTTGCACCAGGGGCACGCCGGCTTTCATCATGGTGGCCATTTGCCGGGTAAACAGGGCAATATCGGCGGGTTTAATCGGCTTCGACCCGCCGCCAAACAGGGGCTTGGGCTTTTTCTTGACGGAGCGGGTGAGAATGCCCTGTTTGCGCAACTGGGCCTTGATCAGCGCGGGATTATTACCGCGCATCTCGCCCTGAATGGTTTTACCTTCCTTGTTGCGGCCCTTGAAGACGTAGACCTGAGACTGTGCTGTCGCCATGTGCTGACCCTTGTTATCTGCTACTAGTAGCGAGTTAGTCCGTGGTAACCCGGTTGGCTTCTTCGAGGCTGATTATACCTTCCGCCGCACGGCGAAGTGCGGACTGGCGCAAAGTTCTGAAACCTTCTTTTTTGGCCTGTTCGCTGATGTCGATGGAATTGCCGCCGTCCATAATCACCCGGGAGATGGTCGGCGTGATGCGCATTACTTCATAGATACCGACCCGTCCCTTGTAACCCTTCATACACTGACTACAGCCCACGGGGCGGTGAATCTGAATCTTCTCCCGTGGTAGACCAAGAACATCAAAGCCCTGTTCCGACAGCACTTTATCGGGCATCTCGTCCGCCGGCACCTTGCAGATTTTGCACAGCCGTCGCGCCAGCCGCTGGGCGATAATGAGGCTCACGGAGGTGGCCACATTAAATGAGGGCACCCCCATATTCAGCAGCCGGGTGAGGGTCTCCGCGGCGCTGTTGGTGTGCAGGGTGGACAGCACCAGGTGACCGGTCTGCGCCGCCTTGATGGCGATTTCCGCCGTTTCCAGATCGCGAATCTCCCCCACCATCACAATATCCGGATCCTGGCGCAGAAATGCCCGCAGGGCTTCCGCGAAGGTCAATCCCACCCGCGCCCGCACCTGTACCTGGTTGATACCTTCCAGGTTAATTTCGATGGGGTCCTCCGCCGTGGAGATATTGCGCTCGGCGGTGTTGAGAATATTCAACCCGGTGTACAGGGACACCGTCTTGCCGGACCCAGTGGGCCCGGTCACCAGAATCATGCCCTGGGGCTGGTGCAGGGTGTCCAGGTAGGCCTGTTTTTGATCTTCATCGTAGCCCAGCGCCTCAATGCCCATCTGCGCGCTGCCGGGGTCGAGAATCCGCAACACCACCTTTTCCCCATACTGGGTAGGCAGGGTGTTCACCCGAAAATCAATGGCCTTGTTTTTGGACAGCCGCAACTTGATACGTCCATCCTGCGGCACCCGCCGCTCGGAAATATCCATCTGTGACATGACTTTCAGACGCGCCGCCAGCCGCGGCGCGAGGTTAATGGGCGGGCGGGTTATTTCCTCCAGAATACCGTCGGTGCGAAAGCGCACCCGGTAGGATTTTTCGTATGGCTCGAAATGAATATCCGATGAACCTTTTTTAATCGCGTCGATCAACAGTTTGTTGATAAACCGCACCACCGGCGCGTCGTCGGCTTCGGCGCTAAAACCCTCATCGGCATCCTCGTCGATGGCCTCGATATCCAGGTCATCCAGATTCATATCATCCGCGCCGCCGAGGCTGCTGCCGATATCCTCCTCTTCGCCAGTCAGGAAGTTTTCGACGGCTGTCTTGAGCTTGTCGAACTCGGCGATGACCGCCTCCACGGTGGCGCCGGTCTGAAAGCGGATTTCATTGACCGCGGTATGATTGGTAGGGTCGTTGATCGCCAGGTGCAGACGATTACCTTTATAGGACAGGGGCAGTGCGCCGTGTTTTTTAACCAGTTTGCGGTCGACGATATCCCTTGGGCAGCTCTCTACATTCAGAGCGTCCAGATCGAACACCGGCATGCCAAATTCGTGGGCGGCCACGTTGGCCACCAGGTGCGCGGGCAGAATATTGGCTTCCACAACATGCTGCACCAGGGTCAGGTGCTCTTTTTTACAGCGCAGTACGATTTCCAGCGCCGTGGTCTCGTCCAGCAGGCCATCGCTGACAAAGCGTTTGGGTAGTCCCCGCAACGCGGGATTGGTGGCATTCATGTGCCGGGCTATCCTCGTATTTTTGCAGTCTCCAGCGGCGTGCCCATGCCTTGGTTCGCGGTTGCTTGCGGGCGAAAACCCCTGCCGCGACGCCCTGGTCGCCCAGAGTGTAGGGTATTTTCTCCTGCGCTGGCAACAGGTTATCCCCTGAACATCAGCAAACCGTTGAGCTTTGGGTGTGCGGGCGGGTCCGATAGTGACAATAATTGTCAGTTTGTGTCCTGAAGGGCAGCAGTCGCAAGGGAGCGAGATACGGGTAAACAAACACAACCCATTGATATTTAATATTTAAATAATTTTGGCACGGCGCGTGCATTGATTTCCGGTGAGCGCACAAGCGCCTACTCAAACTTTTTTAAACCAGGAGAATAACCATGCAAGCACGCAACAAACAACAGGGTTTT